>JAHQWI010000072.1 GCA_029856085.1 Promethearchaeia archaeon
CGGTAAATTAGCTAAATATTATAAAAGTAAAGGATATAAAGTAGCTGCATTAACAACTGATACTTGGCGTCCTGGAGCTTATGAACAATTAGTTCAGCTGACTGAACAAATTGGAGTAAAGTGCTATGGAAATCCAAATGAGAAAAATGCTATTAAAATTGCGGTTCAAGAGACTAAAAAAGCAATAAATGATGGAAATGATTTAATTATTGTAGACACAGCAGGGAGACATAAAGAAGAAAAAGAATTAATGAAAGAAATGGCAATTCTCGAAGAAAAACTAAAGCCGAACGAAAATATCCTGGTCCTCGATTCTACCTTAGGGCAACAAGCATTCAACCAAGCACAAGCGTTCTCAAATACTACAGAAATCGGAAGCATTATCGTAACGAAGCTGGATGGGACCGCAAAGGGGGGTGGAGCCATCTCCGCATGTGCAGCTACAAATGTCGGAATCCGTTTCATTGGCGTGGGAGAGAAAATCGATGACCTCGAAGAATTTGAACCATCAAAGTTTGTAGGAACTCTACTTGGTGTACCCGATATTGAATCATTAGTCCAAAAAGTTGAGGAAGCAGAAATTGCCCCAGATGAAGAAACCATTAAACGTATGATGCACGGACGGTTTACCCTCGAAGACCTTTACTTACAACTATCTCAAATTAAGAAAGTGGGAAAGTTCCAGCAAATCTTAACTATGATGGGCGGAGGAAACATACCTGATGCTTTAAAAGATGATGCTGAGAGAAATCTCGAAAGATGGAGAATTGTATTAGACTCAATGACCTATGAAGAAAAAATGGAGCCAAAAGTTATTAAAAAGACAAGAAAAAGAAGGATCGCCATTGGTTCAGGTACAGATTATTCAGTAATAAATAAAATGTTGGACCAATATAATAGCATGAAAAAGTTTATGAAGAGATTCCTCCAAATGCAGAAAAAAGGTAAAGGGTTTCCAGGAATGCCGGGCTTACCCGGGGGAAAAGCTGGAGCGGATTTCATGAAAAAGTTAGGTAAATTTTAGAATTTAGTTTTTACTCATATTAAGTTTGATTAGGTTGGTAAATTTCTTATTACTTTTCAAAAAAATCATTAATTACACAAAAAAACAGATTGATAAAGGTCTTACTCCTCAGAAAATTTATGAATTATGTTCGTGTATAAGAGAGACTTTTTGTCTATCTAATTCCATTAGGAAAAATAATAATTTACACGTGTATTTCCAAGAAGAGAATGTACTTATAAGTTTTATAGGAAAAAAATTAAGATACTTAGGTCCTGATGAAAGATCTCAAGCGTTACTTCTTCTAAAAGCTTTAAACAAAGTGAGAGGAATTGATGCTATAAAAGAAACAGATATGATGAAATCCACACCAGGCATTTATGTTAGAAAATTTCTGAAGGATTCATCATTTATTCACTATTTTAAATCTATTATAAAGGGATATATTTATCTCATAATAAATGATATTGAATCTATAAAAGAGGATTTAGCAGTTCAAACTTTGAATGAAGAAGGTGAAATAGTAGAAGAATCAAATTTCTATATAATTCCAACTTTTACTACTACTAATGAAAAATCTGATCTTATCAATGGGTTTAGACAAATGAAAAATATAAATTTTTTATCTCTTTCTAAAATTAAACCAATAGAAAATAAAATTTTATATATTAATTTTCGAAAAGATCATCAAGAGACTCTATAAGAGTAAAAATATTTATGATTCTAAAAAACGCGAAAATTTTTTGTGAAGGTTTAGTACATAAAGGAGCTATTCTAATCAATAATGGTATTATTGTAGAAATCAAATATACACCTGATGAGAATGATTATAAAAAATTATTTGAAAAGAACGATGGTAATAAGGTACTAGATTGTAAAAATAAATTAATTTTACCAGGGATAATTGATATCCATTCTCACTTGCGTGATATGGAACAAAGTGATAAAGAAACATTTTTTACCGGAACCAAAGCAGCTGCTTATTCTGGAATAACGACTGTTTTCAATATGCCAAATACAAAACCTCCCGCGATTTCAGGAGAGCAAGTCAATATATGGATGGAAAAAGCACAAAATAATATTAATGTGGATGTTGGATTCATAGCAGGTGTACCTAAAGAAATTGATGAGATTGAAATAAAAAAGATTATGGAATTAGGAGTAATTGGATTTAAAATTTACCCACTTAACCCTTTAAATGATATAGATTGGAATAATACCGAAAATATTCAAAAAATTCTTAATATTTCTTCTACATACCAAATTCCGTTATTTATTCATGCTGCTTTCTCAATCTCCGATAAAGAAAAGGATCGAATTCTTAATGAATTCAAGGTTCAAGAATATAATACTTTAGAATTACACGATAGATTAAATCCAGTCGAAACGGAGGAAAAGTATATTGAGTTTGTAATTGAAAATTATAAAAAACATATTAACATTAATAGATTAAACCCAAAAAATTATCCAGTTGTTCATTTTTGCCACGTAAGTTGCATACAGGGCTATTTGGCGATTCAAAAGGCATTAAAATCAGAACGCAACTTAAAAATTTCTTTTGAAATTACTCCTCATCACTTACTTCTGTCTCACGAAATTGTGTTAGATAAAGATAATTATGGCAAAGTTCTACCTCCTTTAAGAAGTTCTGAACATAGTCAATTTTTATTTAATGAACTTAAGGAAGGTAACGTGTCTTTAATTGGAACTGATCACGCACCTCACACCTTAAAAGAAAAAACCCAAGATTATTTAGATGCTCCTTCTGGATTCCCCGGTTTTGAAACTTACCCATTAATGATACTAAATAATTTTTTTAACTATAACCTTTCATTAGAAAATTCTGTTAAAATTTCTTCTGAAAATCCTGCTAAAATTTTTAATTTAAAAAATAAAGGCTTTATTAGAGAAGGATATGATGCTGATTTGATGATAATCGATAAGGTGTCTAAATTTCCAATTAGATCTCAAAATTTCAAAACAAAAGCAAAATTTTCCCCATTCGAAAATTGTAATTCAGCTGTTCAGATTTGGAAGGTATTTTTAAGAGGAACTGAAATAAATAATGAAAATATTATTTCAAATGGAAAAATTATAAGAGCAAGATATAAAGTATAAATGTCTAAATAATATAATAATACATAACTCAAATCAATTGTGGGAAGTAGAATATGTCTTATGAAGAGAAATTTAGTCTAGAAGATGGTCAAGTGCTAATTAAATTTGCTCGAGAAAACATTGAATTTTTTCTAAAAAACGATAGAGTAATTCCTATTACTGAACATATAAAAGAAAAATTCAATGATAAGTATGGAGCTTTTGTTACCTTAAATAAACATGGAGTATCTGGTAATCAGTTAAGAGGTTGCATCGGTTATATTGAACCTAAATATTCTCTTTATGATGCTATCCATAAAGTTTCAATCAGCTCTGCTATTGAAGATCCTAGATTCCCTTCCGTAACACTTGAAGAAATGGACAATATTATTATCGAATTATCAATATTGACACCTCCGGAGTTAATCATAGTAAACAATCCCAAAGAATATCGTGATAAAATTGTAATCAGAAGGGATGGACTTATTGCAGAAAAGGGGTGGCGAAGGGGATTACTTCTTCCTCAAGTTCCCGTAGATCATGATAGGAATTGGGATGTCGAAACTTTTCTCAATCATACTTGTCAAAAAGCTATGCTCCCAGAAGACTCTTGGAAAGATTTAGATACGAAAATCTATTCTTTTCAAGCGATATTATTTGAAGAAGAATCACCTAGAGGAGAAATCGCTAGAAAGTATCTTACATAGAACACATCTTTATTTATATATCTTTAACCGTTTTATTCAAAAATTTGAACATTTAGAGATAGTTAGATGGCAAATCACGATAAAATAATATCGATTGATATATCTTCAAAAAAAGTTAAAGTTGGTATTATTTCTGATAAATTTGAATTAGAATAAGAAACTGACAGGATATCGATATCATTAAACAAAAAATTTTAACTCCTTCTTTAAACAGTATATCAAATTTATTTAAATTTAATAAGTGATTATTATTAAGAAAATTATAAAATTTTAGGTATAATTCGGATAATATTATTGTTCAGAAATCATATTAACACTTAAAGATTAATATCCACATATTGTTATCGAAATTCAAGTTATCTTTGTAGTGATAGAAGAGGAGTTTAAAATGTCACAAATCAACGGTGTTATATGTAGCGCTATAACATTCTTCAATCGAAATGGTGAGATTATTAAAAACTTAAATTCACTTCTTACCCGTCATATTCTTACCAATGATGCCAATGCCCTCCTGCTTTTCGGGAGTACGGGGGATGGTACACTATTTTCAAGTAAAATAGAAGAAAAAATTAAACTTATTAATATAGCTATGGAATTTACCGCAAAAAAAATTCCTATTCTTGTTGGAATTTATGGCAACAATGCAGATGAGATAATAAGTCAAATTGAAAATTTAGGAAAAAATATTGAGGAACTTAATTATATGATATCTCCCCCCATTTCAGAAAAACTCTCATCAGAAGCCATAAAATCATATTTTGAAAATATTTTAGGATCTATTAATCCTAAGAACCAGATATATTTATACAATAATCCTCCTCAATTTGCTGGAAATGAGATTGAACCGAATTGGTTAAAAGAATTAATAGAATTCCCTAATTTAAGGGGATTAAATGATTCATTTTATAATATTAAAACCTGTAAATCATATTTGCAATTCATAAATGAAAATTTCTCAGTTCTCTGCGGGTTGGAAGAAAACTCTCAAAACTTCTTTCAACTAATTCCATTGAACCAGAGAAAATATAGTGGGATCGTATCGAATATAAGTAACTTGGTTAATATGTGTTCAAAATTATACTATTATGCCGTGAATGATAATCTCTTAGAGCTTCTACAATTACAAGAAGAAATAAACGATATTAGAGCTAAGATTTACAATATCAAAACTGAGGAAGGTAAAGAGAGACATGGTTTAATGTATGCTTTTTTACATTTATATGGGGAATTGATATCAAAAACTGATGAAGAGGTTAATTTCATCACCTCAAAATTACAAACTGAAATTGATCCTATAAGTAAAGAAAGAATAGAAGCTACTGTTAATTACCTACTTAATAGTAAACAAATTTATCAATTATATTCTATTGGTAGAAAAGAGTTATATCAATTTCAAGATATTATTGAGACATTTTCAAAAATTGATATTTTAGTTCAACAAGGTAAAGTAAGAAAAATAACAGGACCTTATAGATCAGATATTAACACGATTTATAAAGTGAAGTTCGAAAATAACCATTTAGTTTTCAGATTTCGAACTAGTAAATTCTTTCAATTCGAAAATTTAGTTAAACAGAAACTTTTATTTCCATTTTTAGATAAGACTTTAACACCTCATGACCTTAATCTAAGAGAAAAAGTAAAAGCAATTATAAACACTAAAACTGGAGCTTATTTCTTTGATAAGGAAAAACCTCCTATTATTCCAGTAAGTAATTTAATTTATTATGATGAGACTAAGAGAGTGATTCCTTATATTTTCTCTGTACAAGAATATATTCGTGGAAAACCTTTATTTCAACTCATTAATAAATATATTAATGAAGGAAAAAACCTGAATACTAAAAAATTTATAAAAATATTTGAAAATTTGGGAGAACATTTAGGAAATTTACACACAATAAAATTTGAATCTTTTTTTAGAAGTATTAGCAATATTGGAAAAAATAAAAAAGTATCATATTCAGAATATTTTAATAATCAATTAGAAACTGAATTGCAAGAGGCAAAAAAGAATAAGATTGATTTTGGAAATGAAATAAGGGATTATTTTAGAGATAACAAGACGCTAATTGAAGAAGAAAATGAATTTGTATTGTTACATAATGATTTTCATAGTCAAAATGTTATCGTTAAAGAAGACCAGGGTTTAATTCATTTGAATGGATTAGTAGATTTTGATTATTGGTGTGTTGGAAGCAGAGCTCAAGACTTCATTAAAATAGATTACTTAATTCTAAAACCTTTAAATATCCCGTCTTTTTATGATGCTTTCTATAATGTATATTCAAAATATTATAAAATTGATAATGACTTCAAGAAAACTATTGAGATACATAAATTATTATGGCTTCTGAGTGAATATAACTTTGAATCAGAATTAAAAAGAAAGGCATATCAAATTGATCTTACAAGTAAAACATCAGCTTCATTGGAAAATTATCTTTTTGAAATACAGGCGATAATAAGATCTATCTGAATTTTTTAGGGTGCGTAAGCATAATTTAAAAGATCAGTTTGTCGGACTTTATGATTTCTTTCTAAATTAGATAATCTAATACCCACAAGTCTTACTTTTTTCATATTGTTTGAAAATTCTCTAAATAATTCTAAAATTACTTCCATTACTCTATCCTTGTCTTGAATATGAAAAGGAAGGGTTTTAGAACGTGTATATGTTTGATAACCTTCAAATCTTATTTTTAGTGAAATAGTTTTATAAGCAATATGATGTTTAATAACTGATCTATGGATTTTTTCATTAATATCTCCTAATTTGGAAAAAATTGAATTAAAATCATCAGTGTCTTCGAAAAAAGTTCTTTCTGCACTAATTGATTTTCTCTCTTCTTGAAATTCCTTGACCTTTCGATTGTCAAAACCATTGACTATTTTCCAGATCCATTTACCATGTTCCCCAAATAAATTAACCATTTTAGATAATGATGTATTAAGTATATTACCAATCTTCTTTATTCCTTTCTTATAGAAATGTACCTTTGTTTTTTTTCCTATACCTGGGACACGTGTGATTTCCATATCTTTTAATAAGGTTTTAAAATTTTCAGGTTT
>JAHQWI010000073.1 GCA_029856085.1 Promethearchaeia archaeon
GAAATATCCTTTAACCTCTCTAATAATCTAAGACGTAGCACTCGAGAATGTGAAGGTAAACAAACCCAACGGGATCTATCCCAATCAAATCCATATTCTCTATTAATTTCTTCAATTTCTCCAAGTACTACGTCACCTCTCCCGTGATTTAATCGAGTAGTAGTACGAAATAATACAACAGTTTGAAAATTTTCAGAAAATTCAAATGCGTATTTAATTAAATCCTTAGCTTCTTGAGGTGTCGAGGGTTCAAAAACGGGAACTAAAGCATGTAAACCATAATATCGGTTGTCTTGTTCATTTTGTGATGAATAACAATTTGGATCATCTGCTGAAACCAGCACCATTCCACCTCGAGCTCCTGCATAAGCTGCCGTCATAAATGCATCTGATGCAACATTTACACCAACATGTTTCATACACACGACTGAACGTACATTTGACATTGAACCTCCATATGCAACTTCAAATGCAACCTTTTCATTAATACTCCATTCAATTTTTAAATGCGGAAAATATGGATACATTTCCGCAAGAGTTGATAAGATCTCAGATGATGGTGTTCCTGGGTACCCTGCACCAATAATAACTCCTGCTTCTAATATTCCACGTGCTATTGCTTCATTTCCTAATAAAATCACGTGGCTACCAGGACTACTTATAACAAAATGTGGTAAACTCATTTTATCTTCTCTTTTATTATTTTTCCATTTTTTATTCCATTCTGAAAAGCAATTTTGTTAATAATCTGTGATTTTTTTGGGATAAATCTTCTTATGGAATTTTCAAGAGTTTTTTGTTTGATTGGTAATCTTTCAGAACCTACTAAAACACCTAACATATATATGTTTAGTGAACGGATATCTCCCGCTTTTAAAGCCTCTTCATGCCCATTAATGATAAAAACATTTGAAGATATTTGTTGTAGAAATTTCTGAACTGAAACTAGATCTGGATATTCTATATTCATCAAATGAACTGTAGGAGGTACAATGATTTTGTTATTTATAAAAAAAAATGTACTTGAATTAGCATACCTAAAATTGCGTACAGCTTCACTCGCTTCAAGGGCTATAATCACTTGAGAACTTCCGCTTGGAATTAAAGGACCTTCAACCTCATTACCAAATCGAAGGAAAGAAGAAACAGAACCGCCTCTCTGGGCCATACCATGTGTCTCAGCAGTGCGAACTTGATAGTTTTCTAATAAAGCAGCCCATGCGAGAATCTGTAGGGTTCTAATAACACCTTGACCACCAATACCGACGATCAATAAGTTAAAACTCTTAAGTTCCATAATACCTTTATATGATTACTTTATTTAATAAATAATTTATCTAGTTCTACTTAATTACTAGTTTTTAATTAACTTATACATGATCATTCAGAATGGGAATATTCTCCCATAATCTAGTTACTTTTAGAAATGATGATATGAATTTCACTTTAAAAAATTCAATCTCTAAGCTGTATTGAAAAAAAATAAAAAAATTAGATTTTATAACTACTTTAACAAACTAATTTAGCCAAATCCTTTTATATCGCTTGAATTTCACCTAATCCTTAGTTATTTCTTGCCCGATAAAAAAACACGCTAAAATGATAATAAACGAAGATAATCCTACTGTATAAAAGTAGATTATGTATTGAGGAATACTGTTATTCGCTGTTCCAATTATGTTTACAAGGATTCCTTTAAAAATCCAGATAGCTAATCCTCCGATGAGTCCAAAAATAATATCCCAAACAGCATTTTTAAAGGAATCTCGGCGACCTTCAAATTTAATTCCTAAACCAACAAACAAAGTGTTTTCTAATATCTCCCACACAATAGCAACTACAAATACTAATACGAGCATCATCCAATAAGGTATAAAATATATTAATTCCTCTTCGAAAAAACTAGGAAGAGTATTGATCAAGCTTAAAAGAAGGAAACTCCCGATTCCTAAATCGACATGACCCCAACTAAAGTAATCTATAGGTGATTTGCCAGTCTGTGATGTTGAGGTGGCTACAATTGGAATTGATTCACCACTTCCCATATTTTAATCATCTCATTTTTGGTTTTCTTTTTATTTTGAAGCTAAATATAAATATTTCTTTTAAATTAGATAATAATACATCAACGCCATTTATTAATAAATTTAAGTAATTTTTAGATATTGGGTTAAGTCTAAGAATCTTGACAAATCAAATATATCTATGCTTATCACTCAATTTAGCTTATAAATAAATTATCTTTATCTTATTAAATAATTTTGTTAGGATAGTAAAAAGTATCGAACTCTAATATAAAAATGTAGAAGTCTTTCTAATTTCTGGTAATCTTAAGTTTGAGTTTTAATAAGAATTGCAGTAAATTTCTAATTTTTAATTACATAGAATCATTTAAACCGATTTCTTCCTTATTAAAAACTTAATAAAATTGTAATTTGTTTATAAGGGTAACTTTTAGATCAAAAATTTTATCATAAGATTGGATAATAAATTTCAACAAAATTGTTTTCGCACTCATATTTTTTAAGAAAAATTTTTTTTTTCCATTAAATTTATGAGTTATTTTAGCTTTTATTTTTAAAATAAGGAAGTGGTAAAGAAATATTAAATTCTTAACTTCAATATATTATCATACCAATGAAATTCACAGAATTATGGAATAGAGCGTTCATGAAATTGACGAAATGTCGAAAGATTTATTAGGATAGATTGCTAATAATATTACAGAAAAAAATTATTTTTTTTCTAAGTTGTAATGGAGTGTTTGTTTTTAGCCTATAATTTATTCCTCCACATGAATTTGACTAGAAATTCATTCCATTACTTTTTTTCCTATTTCTTTCTCAATTTTAACTGGTTTAATATTTAGGATTTATAATACTAATAAAAGCATAGAATGATTCTTCAAACAACTTCAGGAATTAAAATAATGAGACTACTTCCTTACTTAAATTATTCCTTATTTTTATTTTTCTTAATTTCTTCAATGAGAACGGGAACAATTTCATGGAGATCTCCAACAATACCATAATGTGCAACATTAAAAATAGGTGCTTTACGATCTTTATTAATTGCGACAATAATTTCTGAATTTTGCATTCCCACTAGATGTTGAATTGCACCAGAAATTCCACAAGCGATATATAATTTAGGAGAGACAGTTTTACCTGTTTGCCCTATTTGTCTATCCTGATCTAGCCAATTCAACTCAACAGTAACCCGTGAGCCACCTAATTCAGCCCCCAATACTTCAGCTAATTCTTCTATCATCTCAAAATTCTCTTTCGAACCAACCCCCCGACCTCCAGCAACAATAATTTCAGCTTCTTCAAGATTTACAGAGCTTCTCTCCTTATCAATTACTTTGATAATTTTTGTAACTAAATCTTCTTCCTTGAAATTATATTCAATTTTCCTAATTGCCGTTTTTTTTCTCATTCGTTCTGGAGATTGAAAAATGCCAGGTCTTACTGTTGCCATCTGTGGGCGGCTATTCGGAGTTCTAATTGTTGCCATGAGAGTCCCCCCGAATGTTGGGCGAGTTTGTAACAAATTCCTCGTATTTTGATCAATCTCTAGTCCCGTACAATCCGCTGTTAAACCTGCATTTAATCTCTTTGCAACTCTTGGAGCAAAATCTCTTCCTGTTGGGGTTGCGCCAATTAAAATGATTTCAGGTTTTTTCTTAATAATTAAATCTGATAAAGCTTCGACATATAAATCAGAATAATATTGTTTTAAGATTGGTGATTTTATATAAATTATTTTATCTGGTCCATAGAGGCTAAAATCTTCTAACCGATCATCAAAATCAGCTCCTAATATAACAAATGTCAAATTTACTCCTAATTCTTTAGCTAGTTCTCCTCCTTTTCCTAAAAGTTGAAATGCTACGGGATGAACGATATTTTTGTAATGTTCAGCAATTACCCATACTCCCCTATATTGAGATAGATCAATTTTTTCAATCTTAAATTCCTCCCTTTCAATTAAAATGGCATTGACAGGGCAACCGTCAAGGCAGGCACCACAAAAAGAGCAGTTTTCATTAATAATTGCTTTATTATCGATTATTTCAATGCCTGAAAAAGCACAATTTTCAACACAGTTACCACATCCAGTGCAAAGTTCATCATCTATAAATATACTCATTTATAATTTCCTCTTAGAGTATTTTATCATTCTTTAAATTTCTACACAATTCTTGAGCAATTTCTTCATTAGTCCCTTTAATAATAATTTGCTCTGCCTTTCTTTCTGGGATAAAGATTTTCCAGACTTCAGTCATCGATCCATTCAAACCTATTTTACGTTTATCTGGTTTCAATTCATTCGCATCTAATGATATTACCTCCTTCTTTGTATAAGCATCTACGATTCCAGACATAGTTGGAAATCTAGGTATATTAATTTCCCTTAATACAGATAATAAAGCTGGTAATTGTGTCTCGATGATGACAACTTCTTCTGTTCTAAAAATCCGTTCGACAATAATTTTGTTTTCTTTTAGTTCAAATTTTTGGACATAAGTTATTTGTGGTATATCTAATTCTTCTGCTAATTCTGGTCCTACTTGACCTGTATCACCATCAATAGCTTGGGCACCTAAAATAACAAGATAATCCTTTTTATTTTTCGCACTCTTTAATATTCTTTTTATAGCGAGGGCTAATGTATAAGAGGTTGCTAGTGTATCTGCTCCCGCAAATGCTTTATCAGTTAATAGAAAAGCTTTATCAACACCCATAGATAAAGCTTCTCTTAAGATCTCCTCAGCTTGAGGTGGCCCCATACTTATTGCAATAACTTCAGCACCATTTTCTTCTTTGATCGTTAAAGCTAACTCTATCGCGTTTTTATCATAAGGATTAATAATTGATGGAATACCCTCTCGTACTAGTGTATTCGTCTTAGGATCAATTCTTACTTCAGAGACTCCAGGTACTTGCTTTATACAAACAAAGACTTTCAATATACCAACCGCAGTTTATTAAAATATAGTTCCAGATTAGAAATAATCAAATTTTTTTTAAAACGAATAATGGATTGTATTTAAATAAATTTTCCGATAATAGATAAAAAAAATTGAAGAGATATTCAATATCTTCTTTATAATATATTAGCTCCTTTTCTTAACAACTGGTTTGCGATAACTAATCTCTGGATTTCTGAAGTTCCCTCATAAATCTCTCCCATTTTGGCATCTCTAAAGTATCTCTCCACAGGATAAGCTTTCATTAAACCATATCCTCCATGAATTTGAACTGCACTATGAGCAGCCTTCATTGCTGCTTCAGATGCTACTAACTTTGCCATAGCACTAACTAAGCTATAATCCATTCCATTATCACACATATATGCTGCTTTGTAAGTTAATAATCTTCCGGATTCTACAGCACATGCCATATCAGATATTTTCCATTGAATACCTTGAAATCTTCCTATTGGCCGACCAAATTGAATTCTTTCATTAGAATACTTAATTGAAGCTTCCAGTGCTGCCTGACCTAAACCAACACATTGAGATGCTATAGAAATTCTACCAAAATCTAAAATTTTCATAGACAATTGAAAACCCTCTCCAGTTTTTCCCAAAATATTTTCCTGTGGAACATGAACATCTTGAAAAACGAGTTCAGACGTATTTGAAGCACGAACTCCAAGTTTATCTTCTTTAACACCAACTGAATAACCTGGAGTATTAGTATCTACGATAAAAATAGTTAGTTCCTTTCTAGAACCTTTTTCTCCAGTTTTTGCAACTACTAGTAATGTTTCAGCAATACCCCCATTTGTAGCAAAAATTTTGCTACCATTCAGAATCCATTCATCACCATCTTTTACAGCACCTAATTGAACACCTCCTGCATCTGAACCAGCATTTGCTTCAGTTAGACAAAAAGCACCTACTTTATTACCTTTAGCAAGGTCAATGAGAAATCGTTGTCTTTGGTCTTCAGTTCCGAATTTATAAATAGGATATGCACAAACACTACAATGAACACCTGTTGTAATACCCCATGAGGCATCTACTCGTCCAATCTCTTCAGTTACAATACAAAAACTTATTGTATCATCATGAAGACCAGCACCCCCATATTCCTCTGGAATACACGTGCCGAAATAGTTCATTTCCTTCATTTTCTGAAAAACTTTTTCATCTAACTTTGAATTCTGATCACTCTCTTCTGCTACAGGTGCAATATATCCTTCAGCAAATTCCCTAGTGATTTTTTTTAACATTTTCTGTTGTTCATTTAAAGTAAAATCCATAATAATCAGCAAATATTTGTATCATATTTTAAAATCTAACTAATGAAAAAATTAGTTAACAATAATAATTATATTTTATCAATCCAAGATGCTATGAATTTAAATCTAATTTAAGCATTACTTAAAATATGAGTAATGATAACCAACATTTTAAAATTTCAAAACATAAAGACTATTTATATGTAATTAAGGAAAACATATCTATTGTTCATCCGGTTTATAGGAATGATCCCCTCAATATGTATTTGATACTAGGTTCACATTCTGCTCTTCTACTTGATACCGGATGTGGATTATATCCTTTAAAACCAATTGTAGTTGATTTAATAAGTGGAAGAACACTATTTGTTCTCAATACTCATACTCATTGGGACCACATATTAGGAAATGAAGAATTTGGGGAAGTTTATGTTCATAAAAATGAAGCAAATATAGTCTCGAAACCTTACGATCTATCATTTTTAATAGATTCTCCGTGTGAAATTGTAAAGAAGTATAAGGAAAAAAATTTTTCAATTCCCCCAGCAAAAATCATAAAAAAAATAAAAGATGGACATGAATTTGACTTAGGAGAAATTAGTGTTAAAGTAATTCATACTCC
>JAHQWI010000074.1 GCA_029856085.1 Promethearchaeia archaeon
ATCTTATCAACAATAAAATACAGAGAAATCGAAGCGATAATGCAATAATTTATGTGTGCTTCAAGCTAACAAATATGTCAAATGGGGATTTTTATACCTTTTTCTTTAAATTCAATAAAGTTAATTCCCAAATATGAACAATACTTTCATACACGAACTTGAAAAACAAATCCATTCTAATCAGGTATTATATAATTATACACATTTTGAGATTTTTAAAGAGAGATTTCAGAAGTTAGAATCTCTAATGGATGAAATATTAACTCAATATGCGAATTCTAATAACACAGAATTTATTTTTTTAAAGCTTAACTTAAGAGAATTAAGGAACAAAAAAGATCATATTTAGAATTATATATTTAAGCTTTCAATAACTCTAAACAAATCACGTGCGAGTTTTTTCATAATTGGAACTTGCCCCTATTAGAATTTAATCTTCAATTAAGATTGTTGGCGGTATTAGATCCCCATACTTATTTTTGGTATCATTCGAATAAATATCTTCATAACTCACTTCGATTTTTTCTTTAAATTCTGGTATCGATGCAAACATGCGGTCAATAATATTTACTGTTTTGCAGCATTTAGCACAATAGTTTTCTTCTTCATCTTTCAACAAAACATGCATAACTAATTTTGAAATTATTTTATCATCCAATCTTATTAAATTATAAGTATCTTTAGTTTTATATGCTTATATTGGTCTTTTTGCTTAAAGTAATCTATATAATCCCTTAATTTTGAATTTAGACCTTCTTTCGAGAAGCATTCCAATCGATTCCTCAATTGCAACCTTTTTTTTGAAAATCAGAAGATTCTTCAATTAAATATTTATATTATAGGCAAAATTAGTTTCACGATCTTATCAAAAATAAAATATAGAGAAAAGGAAGTAATAATAATTGGTTCAAGCTAACATATATGTCAAATGGGGAGTTTTATACCCTTTTCTTTAAATTCACTAATATAAATTCCTAAGTATGATACAAACTTTTATTCACGAAATTGATAAACAAATCTCTTCTAATCAGGAATTATATGATCAAACAAATTTTAAGATTTTTAAAGAGAGATTACAGAAGTTAGAATCTCTAAAAAGTGAAATTTTAACAGTGATAGAAGATTGTGAACACCCTTCGGATTATCCAATCTCTTTTTTCAAAATTAGGAAAGATTTTATAGATCCTTCTCACTAATCTACATGAATTAACTCTCTGATGAGAATGTACCTATCTCACTCGAATATTAAATCTAGGTATATGTAAATGCTATTGAATGATACCAATAAACTTATATGCTAGCATTGCTAATTATTACTTAATGAATATTCATGTTTATGATGCTTGCGCTCTTATTTACTTGACAAAGATCAAAGTAAAAGAGAAATTGCCATTATTAGGATCGGTTATTGTAAGCCCTACAGTCAAAAATGAATTAATCGCAGATATTAACAGATTTTCGGATGCTAAATTACTAAAACATAATATTGATATTAAGATAATAGAAGAAACAAAAATAAAGTTGAATGAAGGCACCTTTTCTAAAACTCTAGGGAAAGGTGAAAATGAAACAATTCTAATTAGTATAAGAAACGAGGGAATTCCTGTAACAGATGATCATCAAGCTATTAATTATGCTGTGAATTGTGGTTTAAAACCTAAAACATCAGAAATAATATTATTAGATTTATTAAAAGATAATATCATTAGTCATAAAGAATTTCAAACATTTCTTAACGAATTAGCGCACATTAAATCATTAAAACCTGATATTGTATTATTTTTTAAAAAGAAAGCTGAAGAAATTATCAAGAAATAATTGAAAAGGAGGAAATATAAATGACAAAACAAATGAATTTAAGATTAGATGAGGATCTCATAAAAGAATTTGAAGAGCTTGCTGAAAATGAGAATCTTGATCGTTCCTCATTGATAAAAAAAATATTAATTGAAGGACTTCGAAAAGAGCGCTTTGATTTTGCTATTAAAAAATACGTGTTAAAGGAGATCTCAATAGAAAAAGCAGCTGAAATAGCAAAAGTCTCTCTTCATGAATTTATTTCAAAAATGTCTCAACTAGGAATCCCGTCTAATTTATCTTTAGAAGATTTTAAAAAGATCATGTGAAAAGTCAGATATCTGTTAATTTAACCAGAGACAGCTATTTATTTTTGAAAAAAATTTTAAATCCATAGGATTATACTTAATTAAGTATAAATAATCATTCCGACAAAGAACCCTCTTTTTTTGTACATTTTCGTATTAAAAATTTAATATTCATTACTTTTGATTAAAAGAATAAAATAACGTTTTAATTGAATAATAAATTTGATGTTTTTAAGGTGGTATATTGAATCAAATCGACTTTTTTGAGAAATTGTTCTATCCCAAAACTCTCGCTTTTATAGGTGCCAATCCAAGAAGAATATGGCATTTGGGTGGTTACATAAACAGATTTCCCAAAGATTCTCTCTATATTGTTTCAAATTACTACGATGAATTAATGGAAAAACATGAAGAATTTCTAAAAGGTGTGAATATTTACACAGATATATCAGAGATTCCTGATGAAATAGACCACAGTATAATTTCGGTCAGCAGAAATAGACTAATAAAAACAATAAAGACATGTTTAGAAAAAAAATTTTATACTATTCATGTATTCTCAGCAGGAACTGGTGAATTCGATGAGAAAGGATTTGAAATTGAAGCGGAATTATATGATCTGTTCAAAGACAACGAAAATAGCCGACTTGTAGGTCCAAACTGTATGGGAATTTACAGTCCAAGGGGAAAATTCTCATATAGCGGACGTTTTAGTGAACAAGCAGGAAATTTTGCCTTAGTTTCACAAAGTGGGGATCTTACTAATCGGATTGTTTCTAGTCTAAATAATAAAGGTGTTTATTTTTCTTTTGCGGCGAGTGTAGGTAACTCCATTTCTCTTAGATCTTCAGATTTGATAGATTACTATAATAAAGACCAAAATACCGATGTTATTTTATCTTATATGGAAGGATTTTCTCAATTTCGAAAATCAGAATTTGAGGGCAGAATTTTTTTCGAATCATTGAAGAAGAATAAGAAACCATTACTTTTATTGAAGGGAGGAATTTCAGAGTTAGGAAAAAGAGCAGCAAGCAGTCATACAGGATCATTAGCATCACAAGATGCAATTTGGAATTCCATATTCAAGCAAACAAATGCAATCCCTATAGTATCATTAGAGGAATTAATTGATACTGCCCTATTGTTTAGGTTCTGTTCCAATTGTGAACCAAAACATAACAGTATACTAATGATAACTTATAGTGGAGGATCTTCAGTGCTAGGTGTAGATTCAATTGCGCGTTTGAATGCTGGAATAGATGTTCCTGCAATTCAAGAACCTACTAATTCAAAAATGAAAGAATTAATCAGAGTAGGATCTATAACAAATCCTTTGGATCTCCCGGATGTTAGAGATGAAAATATCCGATTTGAATTATTTAAACTCGCTGTTGGTGAAGATTATATATCAGGTGCTATTCGACTTAACCCAGGGCCTAAATGGAGAGGAAGTGATAAAGATGAGGAGGCATTAAAGAAATATTATGCAGATTTAATGAGATACAAAGAAACATGCGATAAATTGGGAAAACCCTTCATGATAACAACTCCTAATTCAAACGACGAAGATTTCAGAAAAAAGCTAATCGAATTGGAAATACCTGCTTTCTCCAGCTTTTCAAGGGCAGCTAAAGCTTTTTCGAATTTGTATCGTTATAAAAATCCTAAAATAAAAAGATAAAGTAACTGCTGAGAAACAATTAATAAACCTTTAAAAACTAAAACAATTCATAAAATGAAATTAATTAAAAATTTGGTAGGAATCAGAAATGACACAAGTAGAAGACAATTATGAGAATGTTCGTAAATTATTAATTGCTGGAAGGTCAACACCATTACCAAAACATGAGCTCACAGAAAAATTAATCCGTAATTTATATCATGAAGAGGAGGCATCAGTAATTTCTTCAAGTTTCAAAGAAATTCGGGAGTATCTTACTGTTGACCAGATCAGCGAAAAATCTGGTGAATTTGATTGAAACCATTGGTTATAATTATTGCTGCTATTAAACAATCGAAGACATCTATTTCCTGTCCTTTTCCTTTCAATTCCATATGGATTTTAGCCCCTAAATTGGCAGCTCTTTCATTTAACGAAAAAACATGTAGTTGTTTAATGAAATCCGCTAAATCTTCAAGAAGATTCTCATATTTTTGCTCAGGGATCTTTCTTTTTAGAAATCTTAATTTATAGATTCCGTGATACAATTCAAAAATCGATGGACTAGTAATTCCAAAATTATCAGTTCCAAATTTATCAATTATATTCTTAAGACTTTCATTTCCATTTAAAATATGGATAGCGCTACTTGTATCTAAATAAATCATGATTATGAAAATCTCTGATTAATTCCTTCACGGATTTCTTTAATATCTGATTCTATAATTTCAAAATATTCTGCTGGTAAATCTTTCCATATTCCAAAGGATTTATTGATATCTTTTGATTGTTCTTTAACATCTAATAAGCGTTCCAAAAATTCAGAAATACTCTCTTTATCTTTTTTACCCTCTAATAATTTTTTATAAATTCTTTCGCTAATTTTTATTGTTTTTAAAGTCATAATTCTCAATAAATAAGATCCTATTCTCTATATAAATTCTTTTTCTCTTTCAGATGGAAATTGAAACTTAATAATCTTAAAATCTTTATTAAAACAAGAGAAGAACATTTATCGTTTTTAGAATCTCTTCAAGAAGATATTTTTATTTCTGATGATTTCATGAAGTGGGCATTAGAAGAGCCTTGATTTACTATTGTTTCTTATATTATTTACTCCTTCGTTAAATATTGACCAGATCAAAGCAAAGACCGAATCGGATGATGGTACATTAAATAAAATGCTTCATTTTGCTTTAATATCTTCATTATAGTATAACTTTTAAGAGTTGTTTATGTACTTTATATTGCTTGAAATGTTTATAATAATATGACTTATCCTATTCGTTCGAGGATGGTAAGATATGAGTAAAATAAAGTTTGGAGTAACAATAAATGCTGCACCGGATATGCTATACAGGTCCGATTACGATTCAATTAAAAAAATAGCGTTGGAATGTGAAAGGTTGGGTTACGACTCTCTTTGGGCCATGGATCACCTTATGTGGGGAGATTATAATGAGGGAAGCGTTTTCGAAGCGTGGACACTCCTTTCTGCGTTGGCTGTGGAAACCCAATCAATCAAGCTCGGACCTTTGGTAGCGTGCAATTCTTTTAGAAGTCCTACACTAACAGCTAAAATTGCATCCACAATTGATATAATCTCTAATGGAAGATTGATATTTGGCTATGGTGCCGGTTGGAAGGAGGAGGAATATAAGGCTTATGGATTTCCATTCAGGGATCCGGTGACAAGAGTGAAGCAAATGAGAGAAGGGATAACTTTAATAAAGAAGCTCTGGACTGAAGAAAAAACGAGTTTCCAAGGAGAATTCTACGAAGCAATAGACGCAATCTGCAAGCCAAAGCCTGTGCAAAAACCGCATCCCCCAATCATGATTGGAGGGGGTGGAGAAAAATATACGCTAAAGGTCGCAGCCGAATTCGGAGATATATGGAACGCATGGGGGCCTTCTATAGAAGAATATAGAAGAAAGGTGAACATTTTAAAAGAGCACTGCGATACATTCGGAAAAAAAATAGATGATATAGACCTCTCATGGAGTGGTAATATTTTGATTGGAAAAAATGAAAAACAATTGAATAAGATGATTAGTAGGTATGGAAAAGACATTAGCTTTGTGTGTACCTATGACAACTGCATAGAAATACTACAAGAGTATATTGACACGGGTTGTAAAGAATTCATTTTTTCCTTATATAGTTTTAATGATGAAAAGGAGACCTTTATGGACGAGATAGCTTCGTCATTTTAGAAAAAAGTTTTTTATAATTCCTAATCTGCTAATTCTAAGCTCTTGATTATATAACTTACTCTAAATGCTTTTGAACAGAACCCGCAATGCATTATATCAAAATCATCTAACCTTGAGAGTAAAATCTCACGGGATATGGGATATTTACATTCAGGACAAACCAAATCATTGTCTAATTTACCTGAATATTCTACTTTTTTATAGACTTTTTTTTTCATTAAATAGCACCAAAATATATATCATTCATTTATTGAAATTTTATATAAAAAGGATTAAGGTATAATATTTCCCAAATAAAAATACCAGTTAATCAGGAATTAAGTATACAAGAAATCAATAAAAAATTCCTAACTTCCACGAGATTGATCAACTCCGGAATTTCGAATTTTGTAGTATAATTTTTTTTATTTTTATTTCCATAAAATTAAGTGTGAACAAACATCTTTAAATATCTAAAAGCTGTATATCAATATAACATACTCTTAAAAAATAATATAATTTAATAAAAATCTAAGTAAATATTTGAAAAATTGGAGGAATAAAAAATGGCAGGTTCAGATTATATAAGTTGGAGTCCTATTAGAAGATTAATGAAACATAATGGGGCTCTTATTGTTGCTCGAGATGCTGTAAATGAATTGGTTGATTGGTTGGGTTCATCTGCTGAGAAATTGACAAAAACAGCGTTAACATTAACCAAACACTCAAAACGTAAAAAAATAACTCGGAATGATATCCTTTTAGCTATTAAATACTTCTAAATAGGTAAAAGGCACAAAATTTTATATTTTAAATTTTTTTTCTTTTTTCCTTAAAATTTTCAAGGTTTACAAAAAAGTTATTTGATATTTCTCAATTT
>JAHQWI010000076.1 GCA_029856085.1 Promethearchaeia archaeon
TCCTTTTTGTTCAACAAATTTAAAAGATGGAATAAATGAAAGAGGTTCTAGTTTAAGATTTTATGATATAAGTGAGTTATTATTAATGGCACTTGATTCGCCACCTAAAACTGTTAAAGAATCATCAACGGAGGTTACATAAATGGTCATGGAGAAAGAAATTCTTAAAGAATTTGAAGCAGTTGTTGGCGTGGAAAATGTTGATGATGGTGATGTTATAACTAATGTTTATGCCTATAATTGGTGTATGGAAATTTTTAATTATATAGACGGTAAAGAATCTATTCCATTTTCCCCGGTACCTAAAGCGGTTGTCTTACCATCATCTACAGAAGAAGTCCAAAACATAGTAAAATTATGTAATAAGTATAATATAATTTTCAAAGCACAATCTACTGGTTTAGGCCCCTGGAATCAACCATCATCAGATAATTCTATTATTATAGATCTCCGTCGTATGAATAAAATTGTTAAAATTGATGAGAAAAACCTCTATGCTGTTATTGAACCATATGTTAGTGGAGCCCAGCTTCAAGTTGAAATAATGAAGTATGATCTCAACTGCCATATGCCCGGAGCAGGTCCAATGGTATCACCCTTAGCCAGTGCCACATCTATGAACGGTCCGGGGTTTACATCTCCTTCTACAGGACATAGTGCAAGAAACGTCTTAGCTGTAGAATGGGTATTACCAGATGGTGAGATTATGAGACTAGGATCTTATGGTCTAAAAAATAATCCTGATTGGTTCCATGGAGATGGTCCGGGTCCATCATTAAGAGGTATCATGAGAGGCTGGGCGGGTACAAAATCTGGACTCGGAGTATTTACTAAAGTTGCGGTTAAACTCTTTCCTTATCCATGTAAGACTGATTTTGAAATAAATGGGTATTCCCCTAACTATGATTTTGAAATCCCAGATTTTATGAAATTATATGTTATGGATTGTGGAAATTTTAAGAAACTCGAATCTACAATGTTGAGTGTTGAAGAAGAAGAAATTTCATTTATGTGTAGTTATTTATCTGGTTTTGCGGTTATGGCAATATTTTCCAATTCAATTGAAAGTTTAATGGATAAAATGGCAATAGGAAGGATGAAAACTCCGTTAGTTGTATTAATAGTTGCTCGTACAAAACGAGAATTTGAATATAAACAGAAAGTAATGGATCTCTTACTAAAAGAATTAAACTTAAAAAATATTATCGGAAAAATTTATACCCCCAATCCAATATTTTATGCTGAAGCCCTTCGTTCAAATTTAGGATTACATGGGTTTATCGCAACAGGAGGTTTTCAATCTTCAAAGGGCGTTGCTGATACAGCAGCCGTATGCCTTCGAAGCACAAAATCAAATATCTCTTTAAAACAGGAGTATATTAAGAAAGGAGCAATTGCTAACGATTTTGGTGAGGGTACATGGATGTCTTCATACGAATCAGGGCATTATTTTCATATGGAATCCCCAACGATGTTTGATCAAACCGATGAACAGAGTGTTGAAGGAATGGCTGAATATATGGAAAAAAGTAATCAATTGGATTTAGTCAAACATCTTGGTGCTCCCTTTTTTGTTGAGGGAAACCGAATGCATGAACTTTTTGGGCCACACATGTCAAATTATCATATATGGTTAAGAAAGATTAAGGAAGCATTTGACCCAAATAATATTTCTGATTCAGGATTTTATATTTCACCTCAAAACAAATAAAAACAATGAGATCAAGAGCATTAACATGGTAGAATCAAACCAAGAAAATAAAAAAATAAGGGGTTTCGCAGTCCTAATCAATAGCATCCTAACACCTCTAAATGAAAATAAGAAGTTTCAAGAAAAATTTAGAAATCTTAATGTTAAAATTCTCTTAAATGCTTTGAACTTAAATCATGCCGCAATTATTATAGTTGATAAGGGATTAGTAAGAGTTGAGAGCGTTCCAAATAAACCAAAAGAAAATTTGAAAAAACGAAAGGTAGGGTGGGACGCTTATTTAGAGATGGATACCCAAACTTTCCTTGCTATTGCTATGAATCGACTTTCACTATTTGGAGTCGCGAAAAAGTGGTTAGCCCGTAAAATAAAAATGCGTGGAATCATAAAATTGCTTATATTATTGAAAATATTTAAATTTTTAACAAATCATAACGAGTAGATTTTATATTAATTAAAAGTAAGTTTTGAGAAAAAGATTTATTATGAGTACAAAAATTAAAGAAGCCTGGTTAGGACCAGGTAGAAAGGATGACCAGATTAACCCAATCAAACCAAAAGATGATGCATTACACATCGATATGGAAAAGAAAGGAACCAGAGAATGGTGGTATTTTGATGCCCGTCTTGATAATGGATATACAGTAGTAGGATTTTTTCGAGCAAAACACGAACGAACAGGGAAAACAGGTGTAGAGATTACGATTTATAAGCCCAATGGAGAGAAAATACAGAAAGTAATCGATTTTCTTCATTCTGATCTTGTCGCTTCTCAAGATATGGCTAACGTACGAATTGGTGAAAATTATATTAAAGTTGATTATTCTAACAATGAATTCCCAATGTATGAAGTTTTCTTAGATGAAGGTGAATATGGGTTTCATTTAAAATATACTGCTAAAGTTCATGGTTGGAAGCCAGGAAAAGGATATATTGAGTTTGGAAAGTCAAATCAATTTGGTTGGGTTATAGCTCTACCTCGAGCTAATGTTGAAGGAACTATTAAGGTTAACAACGACACTATTCAAGTAAAAGGTATTGGATATCATGATCATAATTGGTTAAATTTTAATTTTGCTATGATAATTGATTATTGGTATTGGGGAAGGATATACTCCGATAATTTTACAGTTATTTTTGCCTATATTAAATGCAATAAAAGAATGGATAATTACCCAATACAAGTTCTTATGATTGCTAAAAACGAGAACGTAATCCTTAGTACAGGCGAATATGAATTGTTTCAAGAGGATTTTGAATTTAATGAAAAAGCTGGAAATAAATATCCTAAAGTTTTAACCTTTAATTTTGGTGAGAGTAATAAAATAATCCTCAATGTTCAAGAGATAATCGACGCTAATAATTTACTTTACGAATTAGGCCCCATTACACGATTCTTAGCAAAACATCTCCTAAAATTAAAACCAGGTTATTTTCGATTAAATTCTAAATTTCAACTTAATATTCATATTGATGGGAAATCTTACATAGAAAAAGGAAACACACTTCACGAGATGGTTATTACTAAATAAAAATATAGTAAATTATAAGAAATTCTACTTTTTTTCTTCCAATGCTTTTTTTGGAAAATACTTTTTTTTTAAATTTTGAATTAATTTAAGGATTTGGTGATAGTAAAATAGAAAATTATCCCACTAAGGTTATTTTGAGTATAGTCTTTGTTTTAAGGTTATTTGACTAGTATCAAAAAAAGATTTTTTATTTATAAATAAATGTCCCTAAATTAATAATAAATTCGGTAAAAAATATCTTGAACTGAAGTTGAATCACTTGGATTATTATAATGAAGAACCTCTAGATTATGACGAAATGTTTTATATAACTGAGAACAGGATAACTGAGCTTTCTCGTCAGTTACAAACTTATTTAAACTATAAAAAAGCAACAATACGTGCAATATGTAGTGACTTTGAAAATACCCCTACTCTCTCTAGCACAAATTCAATTCATAAATGGGAAGAGGAACTGAAATTACTAATTTGGGAATACACAAGCTATTTAAAAAATAAACTTGGATCAAATGAAGATCACAAGCTTAAAATTCTATGTTTAGCAGAAATGGGGAAATCTTCCCCAAAGAGTCACGAAACTACATTATTTAAGAATTTCTTAAGAAATAAGATAAAATTATGGCAAATATTGCACATTCTTTCTGGATTAGAGATTCACAGGAGGCCACAATTATTAAAGTTAGTAATCAAAACAATATCTCGATTATGTCATGATGAAAAAGTCATAAATGAGATTATCCCAGATTTTTTCAAGCAAATGCAGTTGAATTATCAGCAATTAGATAAAGAGTTTGAACGATTATGTATAGGAAAAGACAAAGAACATATTAAACTTAAAAAAAGAAAAGTGATGGTTAGAGGATGGTAGAATCTGATAATCGAGCAATCCGAAAAGGTTTAAAGGGAGATAGAGTGGCAATTTGTCCGAAATATGGATGTCATACTCTTGAAAAGTTGAAACCAATGAAAATCGGTATATTCGGTATTCATAAATATCCTAAATGTAAAACACATAAAATTCATTTAGTATTTGTTGATGAATTCATCGGAGACTTTCTTAAATCTGTAAATGTTTGTTTGTATGATGACTCAGCATTACCTCCAAAAGAATTACTAAATTTGATTAAAAAATCAAACCCTGAGATGTTATCGTCCTTTTTTAATAGATGGAATTATTGTTCTCCTATAGGGAGAGGAGCAGATATGGTTTATAGATATTTGGATTCCTTATCAAGAGCTTATATAAAATCACTCACTAAAAAGCAGCAAAAATCAATTCAAGATGGTATTTCATCAAAGAAAAGAGATAAGTTGATTATTCTTGGTTTTAAAAAAATTGAGATGGAATTTATTGATTTCTTGAAGAACTTACATGAGATATCCGAAAAATCATATAATATAGATGAAATAAAACCTTTTAATCAAAAAACACGGTCTTTAATCCAAGAATGGTTAAAAGGCTTTATAACTACTATTAGACTAAAAAAATTTAACATTGAACAATATGCTGAAGAATTTGAAGAAGAACACTCTATTATTATGAAAAAAAAGGAATGTGATAAAATCCTTCAAGCAAAAACTTGTATGTTATTATTAGGGAACTCCCTCACCGAAGTTTCTATAGATTTTTCCATATTTGAGCTTTTTATGGCATATCGTGAATTTTTTGAGGCAGGAATATGCCATAATCTAAATTTAAGCGAGTTAAACAATCTAGAAGGGTTTAACGATAAATCAAAATTCAAATCTTCAAGAATTAAAGAGCTAAAAGAAGAGATTAGAAATATTGATTGGAAAAAGATATCTTCAGATTGGATAATAGACTATCAAGCTAGATATTCTAATCCATCCATTAAATTATTATTAGATCCAAGGAAGAACTGCACTAAGGCTCTAAATCCTTTATACATGCATAAAGAATGGTTAAGGTATCTGTATAAAGAAAAAAAATTGAGTTATAGACAGATAGCAGCAATATGTGATGTAGATAAAGGCACTATTATTTATTGGGCTAAAAAGCATAATATACCTAAAAATGAAAACATTGGGAGAGAATGGGTTGACAAACACGGTTATATTTGTGTATATGCGCCTAAGGGATACTTTCATCCTGAATTAACACCTCTAGATCGTGGAGACGGAAGATTTATACGAAGAAAACATCGGTTAATAATGGAAGAATTTCTTTCTAAAAATCCCAAGTTAGAAATCTCTAAAAAAAGTATGATTGATGGAAAATATCTTAAAAAAGACTGTCTGATTCATCATATTAATTTTAATAAACTGGATAATAGAATCGAAAACTTGTGGGTTTTTGAAAAACGGCGAGAACATTCTCAATCTCTTAAAAGTTTATATAATTGCTTTAGTGAGCTTGTAAAGTTATCTAAAATTGTTTTTAGGGATGGTGCATACGTTTTAAGAAAAAATTTCAATATCACTTATTCAAAGAATAAGATTAAAGAGAAATTAGGTCCTAGGGGTGAGAATTTCTACAAAGATATCAACGCTGTTAAGAAGGAAATAAAAAACATTAATTGGGATAATTTATACTCAAATTGGACAGTTAAATATAGACAAAACCAATTTCAACCATTTAAAAATATTCATTTAAATCCTTACTCAGATTGTTCAGAAAAAAATCCATTATATCGACATAGAGGGTGGTTAAATTTTATAGTGAATGATAAAAGGTTTAATTTAAGTGATTCTAGGCTTGGAAAATTGTGTGGAATTACAAAAGATAAAGCCAAAGGATGGCGTCAACGATTAGGTGTCTCTAGAGGGAGGGAATGGGGATTCAAACGATTTATCAACGAGAAAGGACGTGTATACATTAAACCAGAGAATTTTTCAAACCCAATAGCTCTACGAAATAAAGGATGGATATTAGAACATCGTTATGTCACGGAAATTTATTTAAAATCTCAAGAGAATACTATGCTTGCAAATAAATGCTTAGATAAAGATGGATTTTTAAAGTCAGAAATTATAATTCATCATCTAAATTTTGATCCCTCTGATAATAGAATCGAAAACCTCTATATCCTATTTTCAGAGAGTGATCACAAGACATTAGAATATTCTCTACTTAAATTCGTAGAGGCGTTGCTTAAAACTAAACAAATTAGATTTCTAAATGGCAATTATCAGAATATTATCTAATTCTCTATTTTTTCTCCATTGCTTCTTTTGAATATAATCTTTGTTTCAAAGTGACTGTTCCTGTATCAATGTTATGTTCTACTATGTCCACATTTGCTAATTCTTGTACTGCCCTTAAAATAAAAGCACCCCCAATTCCTGTAGTATTTTTCAATTCTTCTCGTGTCATAACCTTCCTTTCACCGTGGAGTACTTTTAAAACCCGATAATGTGGTTGACCCTGCCAAATTTTTTCTACAAGAACTCTAAAAATAGATAATAGCGCTTTTATCCTTTCGAAATTGAATTCAGCCGATTC
>JAHQWI010000075.1 GCA_029856085.1 Promethearchaeia archaeon
TTTTGATAGATTGATCTATTTCAACCTCAATTTGGGTATCAGGTTCACCTTCTTTATGCCCTTTAAGAGACATAATTTCTTCTTTGAAATATCCATTTTCCAAAGCCTTCGCTGCTAAATTATGGCTACGTGTACTTAATTTATCCATTTCATCCTTTGTGAAAAGCTCTGCTTCTTCCTCAGCAAGTTTTTGAGCTGCTTGAAACAATAACCGACTCGTTTTCCAATCATATAAATTATCATTATACCATTTGCTATCTGGATCAAGCATAAGTTTATCTGGCGGCATCCCATATACTGTTACTTTTCCATCGTAACTATGCATTGGTACTCGAGTAAATTGATCAAAACCTAAGGATACCACCACATCGGAATAACCCATTGAAATATTGCCAAAACCAACATGTAAAGTTGTCATACCGGAACCATCTTGTTTGTCAAATATCGTTGCAGGCACATGAAAGGGAAATTTTGCCATAAATATTGGAATCCTTCCCCCAAATGTCCCGTGCTCATGTTGTAATAAAGTACTACCAATCAAAACCTCACTAACATTCTCACGTTTGAGTGTGCTTCCTTTGTTTGGTATTCGTTTGTCAAACATATCTATCAAAACATGAGCTGCAAATTCTAATCCCTGCTTATTACTAAAAACATCATCAGCAGGATCCAGAGGATTTGCTTGAGAAAATGGTGTCCTTACATGGTCTACTAAATATACTTCTCTTGCTTCTTTCATATTTCTTTTTCTCTTTTTTATTTAAAATATAAGATTATAATGTTGAAATTTAATGATTAAATAAATATTTTCATATCATCAAAACTAGACATACTGTTTAAAACCAAAAAAAAAATAAAAAAGAAGTTTACTAATTTTTACCTTCCTTTAAAAACAGGTTTACGTTTTTCTACAAAAGAGGTAGCAGCTTCCTTATGGTCTTCAGAAGCATAACATTTGGCATTAAATTCTCCTTCAACCTTTAGCATTTCATCAAAAACCTTATCATAACCTCTATGTATCGCTTCCTTCGAAAGGGCCAAAGCAAGTGGTGCTTGTTCTGCTAGATGATTAGCAAACTCCATTGTTTTAGGTAATAACTCTTCATGAGGAAATACTGCATTAACCAACCCAATCTTATAAGCTTCATCAGCAAATATACGTTTACCACTAAATATAAGCTCTTTTGCTTTATGAACACCAATAAATTTAGGTAGTAAAAAACTGCCATTCATATCTGGAATTAATCCCATGCGAATGAAGAATTCTCCAAAACTAGCTTTCTTTGATGCGTAGATAATGTCGCAACTTAATGTTAAATTAGTTCCAAACCCAACTGCTACACCATTTACTGCAGCAATAATTGGTTTGTATAATCGAAAAAAATCATAAGGGTGAATAGTTACAGCACCACCTGAAGTTTCTTCCCTAAATTTCCCGCTAGCAAATTCTTGAACATCTGCTCCTGCACAAAATGCTTTCCCTGCTCCCGTTATGACAATTACTCTCACGTCAGAATCTTCTTTAGCTTCCTTTAGTGAATTTTTCAAATCTGCATTCATCTGTACATTGATGGCATTCATTCTTTCGGGGCGATTAAGTGTAATAACTGCCACCATACCTTTTTTCTCGTATAGAATAGTTTCATATTCTGGACTCATATACCATAACACCTTCAAATAAAAACTATTAAAATTCTGTAATTTGTTAGTTTTTAGTTTGTATTAAATAAAATTGATGATTGTACTATTTAATTTTTTTACTTTTTACATAAAATTAGAAGAAACAGCACTAAAATTATCAAGATAAAAAATAAAACTTTATTATCATACCAGTTTAAATAAAATATTGAATGAATATTGACCTAAAAAAAGTATTATTTGATGATAAAAAATGAGTAGTAAAGCTGAATATGAAAAAGCTCTTAAAACTTTATTTAAAGCAGGAGGATTTCAATTCCCATTTTCAGAAACTATACATGAAATTCTAAAAATAACTATCAAAGATGAAAATCTAGATTTCATAATGGCTTTTGAAAACCAGTCCTCTCAAACAATGGAGCAATTAAAAGAGAGTAGTGGATTATCTGAAGAAGAAATTCTAGAAAAAGCAGACGCTTTAGCAAAAATGGGGGTAATAATCAACCAACCTAATCGTAGTGGTGTAATGGTATATCAATTATTCCCTTTTCATAGGCAATTTGAATACATTTTTATGCAAAACCTTGAAAAAACGGAAGAGAATTATAAGATAGCACGGTTATTCGGTAAATTGAATGAAGAACATAGCGATATTGTCCAATCTCAATATGACGGATATAGTGCTGCATTGAATCGTATGCCTGCAATGGATCGTACGGTTCCAATATTGGAGGATTTGGAAACTGGTGAAGAAATTAATGTTATCGTAAATGAAGAACTGGAAGTGCCTACAGAAAAAATATTACCGACTCAACAAATTCGAGAACTTATTGAAAAATATGATGATATCGCTGTAGGTAATTGCTATTGTCGTCAACATCAAGAATTTCTAGGTAATCCCTGTAAACAAATCGAACTTACGCCAAGTTGTATGACCTTAGGGAAATCAGCAAGGCATACATCTAATCACGGTTTCTCTAAATTAGTGTCTAAAGAAGAAGCATTGAAAATTCTTAAAAAATGTGAAGATGCAGGATTAGTCCATAAAGCCTATCATAAATACGGTAATTCATCAGCCGAGGAAGTCGCAATCTGTAATTGTTGTAACTGTTGTTGTATGACTGCACGAGATTGCTTAATTTTTCCTGTAGTCAATGAGACAAATTACTTAGCTGAGATCGATGAAGATTTATGCATAGGATGTGGTACCTGTGTAGATCTATGCTATAATAAAGCGATTGAATTAAATGATGACGATAAAGCGGAAAGGATAGAAGAATTCTGTGCTGGATGTGGTGTGTGTGCTTATCATTGCCCTGAAAATGCTATTTCTCTTATTGAAGGTCCAAGAATGGTAAGAATGCTCCCCCCACGTAAAAATTAAATTTTTTCTTTATTCGTTCTTTTTTAATTGAATGATTCTTATGTCTAGAGTTGTTTAAAAAATTCTTAATACATATAAATAATATAAATAATAGAAAAGAGATTTTATAATTAAAGAAGTGAAATTTAGCTAAGAATTCTAATGGATAATTTAAGAATTAAGCGATATCATGATAAAATAAATCATGTTATAGATTATATAAAGGATTTACCAATAGAACCAAAAAACGAACTTGAAAAACGTGGGATATTTTATTCCCTACAAACATCCATTGAAGCAATTGTAGATTTAATTGCAATGCTTATTAAAGATTTAGGAATTCAAGTTAAAGATGATGTTGCCAATATTTCGGAAATTGTCAAAGTTAGAAAACTAAAATCAGAGTTAGGAGAAAACTTAAAAAAAGCTAATGGTATGCGAAATATTATAGTCCATCGTTATAATAATTTTGAAGAACAGATAATCCTAAATTCTGTTGAAGAAATTAAAGATCTTTCATATCAATGGATAAAAATTGTGGAGGAAATATTAAATGAAATCATATAAGATAGCAGAAATAAGGGAAAATTTAAGATCACTAAAGCAGAATTATGAAGTGATTATATTTGGATCCCAAGTGGAAGGTGGAGCACGCCCAAATTCAGACATTGACATTGCTGTGATTTCACGTGAAAATGTTATAGAAAAAAATATTAACTTCCAAAAAGAACTTTTAGGAAAATTTTCTTCAAAATTTGACGTTCGCGTATTTGAATTATTTCCAATCTATATTCAAATTTCTATTATTGACCACTATAAAGTTATTTTTGGAGATATTTTAGAAATTTCTGAATATTTTTATACCTTTCGTAAAAAATGGGACGATTGTAAACATCGGATCCTATCTAATCAATTCTCAAGTCATCGTGAGAGGCTTGCCTTAATCAAATAAATTGAATTTTATTGAGAATTACACTTGAAGCATGAGAATAGATTTAAATTTTAATTTTTGGATTAAACGTTAAAATATGGTTTCTAAGACAATATCTATTCGGGAAGATGGATTTAATATGAATAATTATAAATGTATATAAAAAATATAATACTTAGTATATAAATGATGGTAATACCAATTTGACTATTATTAATTTTAAAGTGGATGAAGGGAAAAAGAAGAAAATCGAAGAAATTGCTAAGTTTAAAGGGTATAAAAGTGTCAGCGAATTCATTCGGGAAGCTATTGATGAAAAAATGAATTTGCAAAAATTACTTGACGACTTTAAAGAAAAAAATCCTCCTATCGATTTAGATAAAATTGACATACCAGATTTCATACCAGATGGAAAGTATTTAGGAATCTCTAGAAATACAATTGTAGTTATTGGAGATACATTGCAAGAAGTAATGAAAAAGCTTTATGAAAAGTTCCCAGAAGCGTCTGCAGGGATTCTACGTAAAGGTAAAGAAATGGAGCAGTTTGAGACACTTTTCTCACTATTTTCTACTGAAAATACCAAATGTTTCCAGCAAGCTGAAATTGCTAAAAGATTTTTTCCTATTTTAGAATTTTTCATATCACTTAATGGGGATAAAAAGTCTTTACTTGGATTAGTTGATACTGGAGCATCGATCATGGCCCTTGATAGAAAATTCATTGAAAATTTTGAATTAAAACCTATTAGAAGAAGTAAAATATTAACTGCGAATGGAATTATTGAAGCATCAATCTATAAAAGTATGTTCCAATATGAAAATTTCTCACATGAATTAGAATTCACATCATCTGATATTAGTGGATTGCCAATTCAAGCACTTATCGGTAAAAATTTTATTGATGAGTTTAATATACTTTTCCTAGGGAGAGAAAAACTATTTTGTATCCAAAAGCTTTGAATAATTCTGCACTTGAAAAATCATCGAATATTAAACAAATATCTTCTTTTACTTAAATTAATATCCCCTACTGTTTAAATATTTCATTCAACACATTTCCAAGGGAAGGGGGATTGTCTAATTCCAGCACCTCACTGGTTTGAACTGCTCTATTTAAGGCATCCTTATCGATGATAAAAAGAAAAAAAGTTAAAATTTTGAAACCTATTCTACAATGGCATAGGCATTCCCAAGTACAACTGGGCCTCGGTCAGTTCGTACTTGAATGATATAACGACCGTTATCCTTCCAACCTTCTGTTGTGAGGGTTTCTCCAGGAAACACGACACCTTTAAATCTTGCACTGAATTCTATAAAGCGAGAAACATCCCCATCACATAGCCCATATACAATAGCACGTGTAGCAATCCCGTATGTACATAAACCATGAAGGATTGGTTTTGGTTGACCTGCCATTTTAGCAAAATTCGGATCTATGTGTAGTGGATTAAAATCTCCATTTAGTCTATAAAATGCTGCTTGATTTGTACTAGTCTGATAAGAAATGCTAAAATCTGGTTCTACTCCCTCGGGAGGAATTATGGGCTCAGTTTTTGGTCCTGGGTCCCCACCGAAACCCCCTGAACCACCAACGAAAAAGACATACCTTGTATCAAATATATGCTCACCTTCTGACGAATGCCCGGATATTTTTGTATGTATAACAGCAGCTTTACCTTTATCGTATATATGTTCTATAACGGCTTTTGTATTTATTGTTCCATTTGGTTTAAAAGGTACATAAAGACGGATTAATTGCTCACCATGTAATAATCGGACAAAATCAGTTCCCTTTGGGAAAAGTAGTCCGCTGCCTGCGACTATCGTTGCAAAACTCGGAAACACTTTCATATCGCCTTTTACTCTTTCATAAACAAAGGCTAAATCTTCTGCTTGTGCACCAATTCCCAAATTATACAAGGCACTCATTTTCCAATCGTACTTAAATGTTCCCTCTCTTGTTTGTCCTACTGAATTTGAATCTATTTTTGACATTCCTATTTTTCACTTATTTTTATAAATTGAATTTTTTGAGTAATAATACTAAATACAGATCAAATTAAAAATAATTTCTAAAAAAAGGTAAATAAAAGGGATTTGAAATGCAAATTTATTTTACTCTACAACAGCGTATGCATTACCTAAAACTGTTGATCTTTCAGTTTTTACTTGGATTATATAGCGTCCGTTATCTTTCCAGCCTTCTGTTGTCAAAGTTTCACCAGGATATACCTCGCTAGTAAATCTTGCTTTAAATTCTTTAAAACGTGAAACATCTCCATCACAAAGACCATAAACTATAGACCTTGTGGCATAGCCATAGGTACATAATCCGTGAAGGATTGGTCTGTCAAATCTTCCACTTCTCTTAGCAAATACAGGATCTAAATGTAATGGGTTGTAATCGCCACTTAATCTATATATAGCTGCTTGATTTATATTGGTTTTATATGATAAACTAAAATCTGGTTCTTTTCCCTCAGGAGGATCTAACGGTTCAGCTTTGGGACCACGATCTCCACCCCAACCACCTTCACCAATATAGAAATGAACATATTTGGCATCGAAAATATGTTCGCCATCAGGAGTTCTACCCGACATTCTAGTATGAATAACAGCAGCTTTCCCCTTATCAAACATATTTTCACATACCCCTTTGACTTTTAATTCCCCTTCAGATGGAAAAGGCTTAACAAGTTTTATCATTTGTTCTCCATGGATAAATCGCGCACCATCAACGGGCTTACTACTAAATCTTGGGAATCCTGCTCCCGCGAGAATACAGGCATAACTAGGGAAGACTTGTACACCTCCAGGATTTCGCTCATAAACAAACTTGAGTTCATCTGGTTGAGCACCAATCCCAAGATTATAAAGTATTACATCTTTCCAAGTATATTTAATCGTCCTTTCTTCGGTTTCTTTACCAATAATATCTAAATTTAAACTTGTCATATTTACTACTCACTAATTTTTAGATTTTTTTTAACTAATTTATATTTCGAATAATTAATTAATCATTTCAATTAAACATTATTTCTGCTTAATTTCTCTGGAGTTAAGTTACAATGAAAGAAACAACATAAAAATAGAAAAAAAAGAAAAAATCCTTAATATTTTTTTAGAAATTACTCAACAATTGCATGAGCGTTGCTGAGGACTACTGTATCTCCTTTTCGAACTTGAATTATATAACGCCCGTTATCCTTCCAGCCTTCAGTAATGAGTGTTTCTCCGGGATAAACGACATTTGTAAATCTTGCTTTAAATTCCTTGAAACGAGACACATCTCCATCACAAAGACCATATATTATAGCTCGAGTTGCATGGCCATAAGTACATAACCCATGGAGTATTGGTTTCTCTTGACCACCTTGACGTGCCAATACAGGATCTATATGTAAAGGGTTCAAATCACCATTAAGTCTGTAAAGAACTGCTTGATTTTCAGTAGTTTTGTATGTTATACTAAAATCTGGTTCTACACCTTCAGGGGGTGTTAAAGTTTCACTTTTAGGACCTCGTTCTCCTCCAAATCCACCCGCCCCCAGGTAAAAGAAAGCTGATTTGACATCAAATAAGGGTTCTCTCTCTTTGGTAAGAGCGGTGAATTTAACATGAATAACCGCTGCTTTACCTTTATCAAAAATATCGGTGACCTCACTGAAACAGATTACTTCTCCTGAAGAAGGAAAAGGTTTATGCAAATGGATTAATTCCTCTCCATGTATGAACCTGGGAAAAAAAACATTTCCCATGTTGCGTGGAAACGCAATTCCTCTAGCGATGGTTGCAAAACTTGGGAATACTTTAATTCCCCCTGGAGTATTCTCATAAACAAAGGGGAGTTCATCTGCCTGAGCACCAATTCCTAGAGCATAAAGTACTGCATCTCTCCAAGTATATTTAAAAGTCACTTCGGGGTTCTTAACACCAACGCAATTTAAATCTAATCCAGACATTTTTAACCATTTTTTAATTTTTATTTTTTTTAATTATTTTTTATTTCTGATAATATATTAATCATTACGATTGTATGTTTTTCATGTTTTTTATTCATTCATTCTAAATAAAACCACTTAATTTCAAACCTTCTATTAACCATTTTATATTCATTTCTAAATCATCTAATAATCCATATTCTACCATTTTAGAATTAGGAATAAAAGTCTCAAAATATTTAAGAGCAATTTCTCTGCTGGAGAGATTCTCATTATACCATTGAATTATCGCATTCTTTGTTTTAAAGTGAATTTCTTCCATTTCATCAAGAATAGTTTTGAAATCTTCATCTGTCCATACCCCGAAATGAGCCAAAGTAATAGAATTTAACTTACCTTTCATATCTCTAAGTTTTTGAAAGGTTTTAAGTAATTCTGATTCATTGAACTCAGGAGGCATAAAAATTGGTTGAACATACGTGTATCCTGATTTATTCATAATTGCATCCCCAGTAAAAATATTTCTGTTTTTCTCATCGAAAAGTGCAATGGAATCCATTGTATGCCCAAAGAAATTAAATACTTCTAATTTCAGACCATTTAGATCGATTATATCACCTTCTTTTAACGGGGTTACTTCCTCTATAGGTTCCACTGTAGCTTCAAATACATCATTCATGGCAGCGGGTTCCTTTAAGTTATCTATTGCATTTTCAGAAGCTATTACTTCAATATCAACCTCCGGTATTAATGCTTTTAACTCATTCACTCCAGCCGTATGGTCCCAATGTGCATGAGTAAGTAAAATCTTATGGATAGGGTAAATTTGATACATTTTTAACTTTTCAATAATCCCTTTTGCCTGATCTGCTGTTGATGTATCAATTAGCATTCTAGTTCCTTCATTTTCAACTACATAAAGGGCTAAACTTCTTGATGCCCCAAATAAAAAACCATCAATTAAAAAACTGTTATCATTAAATTTCCCTTCTTTATGGATAAAAACCAATTTGATCACTCTTTTAATATGATATACACTTTATTCTAAGAACTTAATAAACATGAAAATAAAAAATAAAAAAAATGAAGTAATTTATTATTTCATTAACTCATCTTGAGAAACGGCACCTTCTCGTTTAGAAGGTAAGTCTTTCATTAATTCTGGAAATCGTTCCGCTAACTGTTGAGGCGTAAATGGTTTCCAATCATTTGATATTTTCTTTACAGCTCTCCATCCTCTGTATACCCAGACTTTATCAGCGATCGCTCTAAAGACCTCACCATTGATACCTTTAGCCTCATCTGTAGCGAGATAGGCTACTAATGGTGCGAAATGTGAAGGATGAAAGATATCAAAACCATCAGGAGTTTTTGCTTTCATATAATCTCCCATTCTTGGAGTTAAATCAGTTGTCATACGTGTCCTAGCACTTGGTACAACACAGTTTACGGTTGCGTATTTAGCAACCTCTCGAGAAATTATAACTGTGAAAGTTGCGATACCTGATTTAGCAGCACCATAATTTGATTGACCAACATTACCATATAGACCAGAATCAGAAGCGGTATTAATTATTCTGCCAAAATTTCCTAAAGATTCATCCGCTTTTCCTTTTTCCCTGAAATAAGCAGCAGCATGTCTAGTCAAATTAAATGTCCCCTTCATATGAACGGCAATAACAAGATCAAACTCTTCTTCTGACATATTAAATATCATTCTATCTCGCAAAATACCTGCATTATTCACAACGATATCGATTTTACCAAATTCAGAAATTGCTTGGTCGATCATTCCTTTTGTCTTGTTAAAATCAACTACAGAGTCATAATTTGCTATTGCTTTGACTCCAAGCTTTTTGCATTCTTCAACAACACTATCCGCGATTTTGGCATCTTTGTCCAAATGAGTAGCCCCACCACCTATATCATTAATAACTAAATTACAACCTTCTTTTGCCATAATTAAGGCTTCTTCGCGACCTACACCACGACCCGCCCCAGTAATTAAGGCAACTTTTCCGTCTAACATTCCCATATTTTATCACTCAAAGATTTTGTAAATTATTTTAGGGGAAGAAATTTTCCTTAAACTTTAAATCTTTCATATTAAAAAGATCTAAATTCCAGCATTAATAGTAAAACCACCATCAACAACTATTTTTGCACCTGAAATATAACTCCCTGCTTTTGATGCCAGAAACACAATTGTTCCCTTAATATCATCTCCTTTGCCGAATCGCTTCATTGGTATTAGGTTCAATAAAGGTATTCCAATCATTTTGTACATTGGTCCATTTTTATCTTGAAGAAATTCCATCATACCTTCTTCCATATTGCCTGGAAGAATAGCATTTACCCTAATATTATGTTTACCCCATTCTACTGCTAAAGATCTTGAAAGACCTATAACTCCTATTTTAGAGGTAGCATAAGCAGTCATCCCACTTGAAAACCCTACTTGTCCATTTTCACTTGAAAAATTGATAATACATCCGTTTTTTTGTCTAATCATCATTTTTCCTATTTCACGGCAACATAGAAAGGTTCCTGTTATATTTGTACTGATGATACTATTCCATCGTTCCAAACTATATGTTTTGGATTGTGCCATATCTGATATTCCAGCATTATTCACTAATATATCGCATTTTCCGTAGTGGTCTTTCATAATATTTGCCATTTGCTTTACATCATCTTCCTTTGTTATATCACATTTTATTGAAATGCTATTACTGCCAATTTTTTTCAACTTTTCAACTGCATCCTCTAATTTTCCATGAATATCTCTGCCACAAATCGCAACATCTGCTCCTGCTTCAGCTAATCCTTCAGCTGAAAAGAATCCTAATCCTCTACCTCCACCGGTGACAAGAGCAATTTGATTATCTAATTTAAACAAATCTTTTATATGTGTCATAAAATCACTTTGAGTATTGATTTTATTAAAAAATAGTATATAATAGTAAAAAAAAAGAATGTGTTTATTCTTATTAAACTAGAAATAAATAAAATACAGTTAGGCGTCAAGATTTTCAATTATTGTTGCTACTCCCTGTCCGCCTCCAACACAGGCGTTGGCTATACCGTACTTAGCTTTCTTATCTTTCAAAATCCTTGCTAAGGTTCCTGTAAGTCGAATCATAGTTGACCCTAAAGGATGCCCAATAGCAGTAGAACCACCCATAACATTGACTTTTTCCCAGGGGAGGTTGAATTTGTCCATGCAATTCAAAGCAACAATACAAAATGCTTCATTTATTTCCCAATAATCAATATCTTCCGCTTTCATACCAGCGATATCTAAAGCTCGTTTGGTAGCAGGAACTGGCCCTCTACCCATTGTTGAGGGATGTACTGCTGCCCAACCGATAGATATAATTCTCGCCATAGGATCAATGCCTCTCTTCTTTGCTTCTTCAGCTTCCATACAAACGGCGGTTGTAGCGCCCGCATTCAATGGTGAGGAATTTCCTACAGTAATTACACCTTGGTCAGTCCCTTCTCTCTTTACATAACCCTCTTTACCGCCATTTTTTTCTAAATAAAATGGGCGAGATAATCTTGGTAATTTAGCATGACCTTCCATACTCGACGGTCTTACGTTCATATCTCTATCGACCATTAACGGAGTGTTAACATCTCCTTCTACATGTCCTTCAATTGGTATGATTTCACCTTTAAACCACCCTTCTTCATGACTTTTAACTGCTAAATTATGAGCTCGTACTCCAAACTTATCTAAGACTTCTTTAGTGAATGTGGGTACCTCTTGTTCATATAGTTTCTGAGCTGTTTGAAGCATGTTAAACGATGTCTGCATTTCTAAATCAGGACGAAAATATTTACTACCTTTCTCTATCAATTTTAAATTAGGCTCAGTACCTCTACCTCTGACTCGTGTCATGTGTTCAAAGCCATTAGCCAATACACATTTAGCGTTTCCAGTCATAATTTCCATAATCCCAATATGCATTCCTGAACCTGCTGAACCACATTGTCTGTCAATCGAAAATCCTGGAACACTTGCAGGAAAACCTGCTAAAAAAAGGGGAATTCTCCCTCCATATGACCAGTTTTCCAAAGTCCCATTTGCAACTCCAAGAGAGGCTTCTTCAATATCTTTTCTTTCTACGCCTTTATCAGCTAATTTCTCATCAAAGAATTTTATCAACAATTCAGCAACTAATTCATCTCCTCTAATTTCACCAAAAACATCTCTTTCAGGTTGTTTTGGTCTCGAACGAGAGAATGCAGTTCGAGCATAATCAATTAACCAAACTTCTTTTAATTCCATATTCTTTTAACCTTTTTGTTATTTTTTTTGAATTTAATTGAAATATTCAATTAAAAAGGAGAATTAAAGATACTATTTTAACAATTTTAATTTTGGAAATTGATTTAGGAGGGTGTAGAGTAGAAAAATTAATTAAATATCTAAAAAAAGGATTATAATCTAAGCTTTAATATTTTTAATAAATTATTCTGGGGTCGATAATCGTATAAAGAATGTCTGCTGTTAACGTTCCTGAAATTATTATAAGTGTAAAAAATACAATAAATCCATTTATCAAGTAGTAGTCTGCAAGCATTAAAGAACTATAGAAATAATACCCCATACCTGTATAATTAAATGTAATTTCTACAAACAGCGATCCTATAAGCGACGTTGCAATTCCTCCAATAATAAGATGACTCGAAGGAAGCATACCATTTCGTAGAGCATGTTTATATATTACATCTCTTTCTTTAACACCCTTTGCACGTGCAGTTCTAATATAATCCTTATCCAATACATCTAACATACTAGATCTTGTTTGTCGGGTAATACTAGATTTTGTTTGTCGAGATAAAGAAATCTTAATTCTACGTATCGCATGGCTCTGTGGTGCTAAATATGAATGGGATCATCACGTTATCGTGGGGAAACGAGTTGGACTCACCAGTGATGAAATCAACCGAATAAAAATAGGTTCAGAAGCTCAAGGATGGAATCATTTTGATGCAACTCTATTACGTGCTGTTGATGAACTCTACACAAACACATTTTTATCAGATATAACTTGGAAAACATTAACTGAACGCTATGACTCAAATCAGCTCATGGATTTAACTTTTGTTGTTGGTGCTTACAACATGTTAGCAATGTTTCTCAATTCTTTTGGAGTTCAAACAGAAGAATGTGTGAAAAATCCGTTAGAATAAACTATCCGTTTCGAACTATTGTTATAACCAGTATACAAGTATAAGTCCGATTAATGGGAAAATTGCTGCAAACGGTAAAACGGAGGCATAAGAATAAGAAACAATTATCCATAAAAACGCAAATACTTGATAGGAAATAATTTTGGCTACCTGAAGATCTGTGATCCATATACCCATATAGAAAGCTCTGTCCAAAGGTGCCCGATTTACTATATACTTCGTTGCCCCAGTATAAATACATCCCCACGAAAAACCAAGGCATATCTGACCCATAATGAAGAAGGTAATATCCCTTGTAGCTGAACCTCTTGCATAGCAGAACAAAGTTAAAGCCGATAAAATAAATCCAACAGCCAGCAATAATTTTTCTGAAATTTTTGGGTTATCGATGAGTCTTCCCATAATAACCATGGCTACTATTTGTAAAATAGGGTTGAGTGCAACAACAAAACCTGCTAGTCCTATAGATATTTCAGCGTCATCTAATATAAGGATTATTATTTGGAGGATTGATATTAAACCAAATTGACGGAAAAAGACACAAATAAAGAGAAGGGATTTAACTTTAGCTCTTTTTCTTGTGGGGTCTGATTTTCCTTTTATTGACTCTTGGACTATTAACTCTTCCTTAATTAGATCAGTATTACTTTCTTTTTCTATCGTTTCTCCTTTCTTCATATCTCGCACTGGAATAGCAAAAATTAATGATATAGTCGTTGTAATTATTAAGAAAAGAACCAACGATTCTACTCCGAATGAAGCAATGACAAAGCTTGATCCTAGAACCCCAATAGCCCAACCAGTGCTCTTAACTGCACTAAGGAGCGATAGTTGAGTTCCACTAACCTCAGTTGTTCCCAAATTTGCTATTATTTCCTTCTTTTTATTTGATTTTTCTACAATATCAGCAAATAAAGCATTTGATGCAGGCATTCTCATTCCTAATAAAGAACCCCTAATAAAATTTAGAATACAATGATAGATGATATTATTACTTAGGTTTAACAGCATAAATACGACAATTTGAGCGAAGAGGGCTGAAATAAAAAATAGTTTTCTACGACCTGTTCTATCACTTATTCTTCCAAAAAACCATGAGAAGACTGCCATCCCGACACCCATCCATGTCATAGTAAATATTATTTCACCAGCAGAGAATCCTTTTGAATCTAAAAATAATGGTAAGAATGCAAAATAGGCATAACCCGCTATTCCTGCAAAAAATACAGCAGTAATGAGGGAGAATTTGTTTACAGAGAACCTTTGTTCATCGGATTTGAACTGTATCTTCAGTGTTTTCATAATTTTTAAATTTTATATTGGTATCATGATCAGCTTTGGTTCATTAAATTAAATAAATTAAAAAAAGGTTTTCAGACAAGTAAAAGTATAATATTTTGCACAAAAAGGTATAGAATTAGAACTATCACATTAAAAAAAAAGAATCGTTAAAAGAGAAATTTGATTTTTATTATCATCAATATAGTATTTTAGAACTAATGAGGAGATAAATGGAATGATAAAAAAAATTGAAATTCATGGCTTTTGTGATGACCAATTCGAAAATGTAAAGGAAGTTTTCGCTGAAAACTTTAAACCCGATTTGGATGTAGGTGCTTCACTTGCACTAACAATTAATGGTAAGTTTGTAATTGATATTTGGGCTGGCTATGCTGATGAGGCTCAAACTAAACCATGGAAAAAAGATACAATAGTTAATGTATATTCAACTACGAAAGTAATGACAGCCCTTTGCGTGCTCATGCTAGTTGATAGAGGTCTTCTTGATCTTGATGCCCCCGTAGCACAATATTGGCCTGAATTTGCTCAAGCAGGTAAAGAAAATTTACCTGTACGTTATCTTCTTAGTCACACAGCAGGTATTCCTGGTTTCGATAAACGTATTCAACCTGAGACGCTCTACGATTGGGATGCAATAGTTAACATACTTGCTGCACAGAAATCCTGGTGGAAACCTGGAACTAAAAGTGGATATCATTCAATTACATTTGGGTATCTTCTAGGTGAATTGGTTAGACGGATAACAGGTAAAACGCTTGGTATTTTTTTTAAAGAAGAGGTAGCAGAGCCCCTTAAAGCAGACTTTCATATAGGTTTATCTGCAGAACATGATTCCCGCGTTGGAGAATTGATTCCTCCTTCTCCAGCAGATCTTCAAAATGTGGAGAATATTGATCCAAATTCAATACCAATAAGAGTGTTACTAAATCCTGTTCTGACAGCTAGAGAAACTCTAACTCGTGAATGGCGAGCAGCAGAAATCCCTGCTTCAAATGGTCATGGGAATGCTAGATCAGTGGCTCGAGTAGGAACAGCATTAGCTTGTGGAGGTGAGATTGATGGTGTAAGGCTGTTGTCTTTAAAAACTATTGAGAAGGCTTTAGAAGAGCAATCATATAGTACTGATTTAGTTCTTAATAAACCTATACGTTTTGGTTTAGGTTTTGGTCTTGTTAGTAAAGATATGCCAATAAGTCCAAATCCGCGTGCATTTTATTGGGGCGGATGGGGGGGCTCGCATGTCACTATGGATCTTGATGCTAAGTTAAGCTGGGCATATGTTATGAATAGAATGGTGATGTCTCTAACTGGAGACCCTCGTACTATGAGTATACGAGAAGCTATATATAAAGCTTTATAATTTTAATCTTTCTTATTTCAAAAAAGAAAATTTAAAAAAAAGTAATCAAAAAAAATAATAATTCTTATTTACCTTGAAATTTTGGAGGTCTTTTTTGATTAAACGCCATGATTCCTTCAGTAGAATCCTTCGATAATGCGTTGAGGGCATAACCCCAGTGTTCAAATTGTAATCCTACATTTAAAGGTACTTGAGTTCCATATTGAATACACTTTTTAATAACGAATAGCGAATTTGTAGCAGCATTTCCTAACCAAGAGGCTTTTTCATGAACAAAATCTTCAAACTTATCATCATCGACTAAGAAAGAAATAAATCCCCATTCATTCATCTGTTCTGCAGTGAAATGTTCACCAAAGTACATCATTCTGTTAACCCTCATTTTTCCAAGTTGCCTAATCATGCGTTGTGTGCCCCCATTACCAGGAAAAATTCCGCGTTTAATTTCAGGGAAACCGAATTGTGATCGTTTTGATGCTATAACAAGATCACATACTAAAACTAATTCTAATCCACCCCCCAAAGCATATCCATCAACTGCTGCGATTAAAGGTTTTGGAAATTCTTCAATTAAATCATAATACTTATGTCTTAGATACATTGCGTGACTTCGATGGCGTATATTACTCATATCAAGAGTAGGGCCTCCTCGGGCGGATAGGTCAGCACCCGCAGAGAACGCAGGTCTTTTAGTATATTCTTTAACACCTCTTAAAACTACACAGCGGACATTCTGATCGACCTCTACGGTTTCTAACGCTTCTGCAATCTCTTTGAGTGTTTGATTTTGAAGGGCATTTAATTTATTAGGACGTATTATTGATACAACTGCATAATTGCCTTCTTCTACTTTTTCAATTTTTACATGTTCAAACTTTTTTGGTTCAGACATATTATCTAACCTTTTTTTTAATGTGTATAGTATAATAATTAAAGGATTAATTATGAAAAAGAATTTCTATTAGTAGAAAATGGGTCATAAAAAAAAATATAAAAAAATTAGATTGTTGTATTAAAACTTAAACTAATTACAAAATATCTTCCCACGCCATCCTCTCATTTCCATAAGGATCTTGTTCTATAGTAATCTCTTTGTCAAAAATTATCGTAGCTCGTTTTTCTATTTCATATGGAGGTAATTTAGGCATGTTCTCATGATTCGGATTCCCGGTTTGAGCAAATGAAATCCAAGCATCCATCATTTTTTCTGATAACCTTTGCGTTTCTTCAGTTCTACCTGGAAAAATTCCAATATCTTTATCCCCTAGAAGACCGAATACAAATGGAAGCTCAAGAGCATGCATTGCCCCAAATTTTCCCCCTTGGATTGGGCTTTTCCAGATAAACAAATACATAAAAGTATTGGGTTGATGTTTACTTTGAACTTCTGCTAGACGAACAGAAGGGATGCGAAACATATAATCAGTTAAAATAGCATCCAATATATCTCTTGGAGTTTTTCTTAATTGCCTATAAATATTTATTATCTCTTTAGATTTGCCTTCTTCTTGTCTTGCGATTTTCATAATAGTTTTTACATTCTTCTCTAATCTCTCTTCAGTAAGATCAAAAGCTTTAGGTGTCCACATTAACCATAATTTGTTTTCGTCTAAGTTTGATCCTATAAATAAGTCAATATCCTTAGCAAAACCATTCCTAACTGCTTCAAGGGGGTGTTCTGGTAATGTTTTCTCATCAACAACAGGTCCTACTCTTAATACACCTTCTTGTAACCTCAAAGTATTTTCCTGAGGTACAATAAACTTTTCAGCAGGAAGTTTCCGCAATGCCTCGATATCTCCTTTTTCTATTCCTAATTTCTGAATCAATTCTTCATAAACTCTTATTCCTACTATTGGATTGAAACTTAACTTATGAGCTGATCCAGAATGAGGAATTGCTCGATGGAATAATCGTTTAGCGGCAGGCATGGCAAGCAAACTTGCCACAGCAAAACCACCTGCGGATTCACCGAATATTGTTACATTGTCTGGATCACCCCCATACTTAGAGATATTATTTTTGACCCATTTAAGCGCTGCAACCATATCAAGTAAACCCGCATTCGCAGTTGCATCCTTCTCATCAGGCATGTAAAGAAAACCCAAATACCCTAGACGATAATTGATACTTACCACCACCACATCTCCCCTTAGTGCTAGTCGTGCTCCATCTAAAGCTGCACCATTTCCTGTTATGAATCCTCCTCCATGTATCCAAAACATAACGGGCCTCTTACCATTATCTAATCCAGTGGTCCATATATTTAAAGTTAAACAATCGGCTTCACTCTGTGGCATTGGTTCTCCAAATTGTGCTTCGAGAGCTGAAGGTGGCTGAATTGAAATAGGGCTATATTTTGTTGCATCAAACACACCACTCCAAGGCTCAACTGGAGCTGGAGGCTTGAAGCGGAGATTTCCTATAGGTGGTGCAGCATAAGGGATACCCTTAAATTTTATAATACCTCTTCTGCTGTACCCACGTACTTTACCATGAGTAGTCTCTACAATAACATTATTTTCCATTATAATCACTTATTTTTTGTTTTACAATTTTGATTTATAAATTACCGAAGGTTTTATTTTTTTATTATTTTGAAATCCTATGGCTTGAGTATTAGATCCATATTTTTTCTGCAAATTTTCTATAGTGTCTACATCCAATGCATACATAGGGCATGCTTCCACGCATATTGTTTGTTGACCTTTTTCCAATCTCTCTACACATAGATCACATTTTCTCATTTTAGCATTAATAGTTGAATTAAATTGCGGCACATCCCATGGACAAACTTTTAAACATTTAGCTCCACATTCTTCTTTACCTAAGCACAGTTCTTGATCCACTACAATAATTCCATCAGATTCTCTTTTTATAATTGCATTTGTAGGACATGCTTTTACACATGGAGGATCAGCACAGTGATTGCATGCTAATGCGAGGTAAGAAAGAGTTAGATTAGGAAACTTCCCCTTTTCAATTGCTATTATACGCATCCAATTTTCAGGTCCCGCATCAATATCATTCCAGTCTTTACAGGCAACTGAGCATGTATAACAACCTGTACATCTTGTTTGATCAAAGTAAAATCCCATTTGTTTCATGAAGATCCCTCCGATTCTTTTTTTGAATATAGTTCTACTTGAACTAGGGCGCTATTCATGGGAAAAGCTCCTCCAGGAGAACGCGAATCTTTTGTCAGAACGTTCCCACACCCCCCAACATCAACACCTTCTTCGTTTGGATTATACCATGCTCCTTGATAGATGACTACTGCCCCAGGTATCACACGTTCTGTAACATTAGCAGGGATACGAACTCGTCCTCTATCGTTAAAAATGTCAACTAGATCTCCGTATTCAATCCCTCTTGATTTGGAATCTATTGGATTTATCCAAACCATATGAGGTTCTACTTCCTCAAGCCATGGAATCATGTTTATACTTGAGTGAGTTCTTCTTTTATTATGGGTTGTGAGTAATTGTAAGGGATATTTTTTTGCTAAAGGAGCATCATAATGTTCTTCATGACTTAGATATTTAGGAATCGGTGGCATATTTGGGATATTTAATTCTGCAATATGTTCACAAAATATCTCAATTTTACCCGATAATGTAGGGAAGGGATTATTCTCTGGATCCGCAATTTGTTCTTTAAAAGCAACGAATGACTCATCAACTTTTACTTTGTAAAATCCATCTCTTTTCATTTCGTCATAACTTTTTATGTCTTTACGAGGGGATGTAAATATTCGTAAGATTTGATCTTCTGGTAAACTCAATAGACCTGGTTCAATACCTAATTTTTTAGATAATTCCTTGCATATCTCCAGATCCGATTTCGATTCATATAAAGAATCAATCGCTTTATTTAAGTAAATGTAATAAGGTGAACCAAGCCAAGGTACTGCAATATCATTACGTTCCATAAAAGTATTAACTGGTAATAAGATATCCGCAAATTTAGCTGTCGGAGTCATAAATTGTTCGTGAATTACAATAAATTCAAGAGATTTCAAGGCTTTTATGCCTTTGTTAACATTGCTATATTGATTTAAACGATTTTCTGCTGCTATATAAGCCATTTTCAAATCCGCGGGATAACCTCCTTTTCGTCCTTGTAATATAGCATCATAATATTCATTAAAATGAATACGAGTACTTGCTGGATTAGTCCCTCCTCTTAATTTATGTAAAGCATCTTTTCGAGGAGTGGCTCTAAAGTCAATAGGATTACCTCTTGGAGTTTGTTTCCTTTCGACTTCTTTTTTTTCTTCTTGTTTAATAGGTCCTGTCTTTTTCTTCCTTGTTGATGAAACTGTCTCCCGACTATAATATGCCCGCATGAAACCAGAGGCATATCCACCATCAATACCGATATTTCCAGTAATAACACAAAGCACATTAGCAGCTCTAGAATATTGTTCTCCCAATGCAGTTCGAGCAGGACCCCATCCTGCCATAAGAGCTGCTGGTTTATTAAGGGCATACTCCTTAGCTAGACTTATAATTGTTTCTGCTGGCACTTTAGTAATTTCTTCTGCCCATTGTGGAGTCTTTGGGATTCCATCAGCTTGTCCCATTATATAAGCCTTATATTTATCATATCCAACTGTGTATTTATCAATGAAATTCTGATCTTGAAGGTTCTCAGTGATAATTACATATGCCATAGCTATTAACATAGCAGTATCAGTACCTGGTCGAATAGGTATCCACTGATCCGCTAAGACCGCTGCTGAATCAGTAAAAATTGGATCAATATTTATGATCTTGATACCTTTTTCTCTTGCTTTAGCTAACATTAAAGGTGTACCGGGGTCCCATATTGTATTAGCTGGATTCCAACCCCACATGATGATAAGTTTAGAGTTGAATAAATCCTCACGAGCATTTCCAGTCATCATGGTTCCATAGGTGGCCATAGACGCAAAAAGAGCGCCTTCATAGGAAGGTGCGCCCCACATTCGAGTATACCCTCCAAATTGATTAAGCATTAAACCTACAGGCACAACACCATGGAGCATACCCTGATTTCCGGAACCGGGAACAAATAAAATAGAAGAATTTCCATATTTTTCCTTAATTTCTTTCATTTTATTTGCTACTATATCTAATGCCTCATCCCAAGATATTCTTTCAAATCTACCCTCACCTCGTTCTCCAATACGACGCATGGGATATTTTAACCTATCTGGATGATATACTTTTTGTCGATATGCCCTTCCGCGTAAACAAGCTCGTAATTGGGGGTCTTCACCATTATCTGTTTCAAAACGTATTATCTTACCGTCTTTAACATGAGCTTTAAGAGTACAGCGACCTCCGCAATCATGACAACAACCAGTATTAATTATTTTAATATCGCTTTTTTCTATTTCGATATTATCTTTATTCATAATCTTAAATCATTCTCAAAAAATTATTAATTACATAAAAATTTGGTATTATTTTAATTTTTATCGAGAAATTCTAAAATTAAGATTAAGAACCTATTAGATAAATTAATCCTTCAGGAAGATGCTCCCGCCAAGCAATATATTCATGTCCACCAGGATATTCTTCATAATTATGTGTATATCCTTTATCTTGGAGCATATTACGAAATCGATGGACTGAAGGCATAGTTCGAGTTTCAAGGCTTCCAACATTTACATAAAACTTTAATGGTAATTTTTCACTTCGTAAAAGTTGCTTAATTAGCCAATAATTTTCTTTTTCGTCTTCCTTGTTCCACCAGCGAACATAATCTTTTCCATAATAATTAAGTAATCGCTGGAAAAATATGTTTCCTGGCGACCATCCATAGAAACCTGATTGTGATAAAATTTTTCTAAAAGTTTCTGGATATTTATATCCAATAAAAGCAGCTGCTAATGCACCAGAACTACTTCCCATTAGTACTGATTCATCGGGATCAGAGGAAATATGATAATTTTCTTTAGTCCATGATACTAGCTCTTTGGCAATAAAATCTGCGAATGGAGGGTAGCAATCTAAATCTTTTCCTCTTTGGAAACCACTGTAATTATGAATAAAAACAGCCACTAAAGGTGGAATTTTATTTTTTGCGATTAAATTATCAAACATTATTGGGGGGTGTGTAAAGTCAAGAAATGCCTTTCCATCAAAAATCACCAAAAAATGATATTTATTCCCATTTTTGGTAAAATTTGGAGGAGTATATACCCAAATCTTCCGATTCATATCTAATATTTCACTATAAAAAACCAATTCTTTTACCTTTCCTGAAGGTACATTATCATCTTTCAATGTCCATACTCGTGGTTTTGTATCTGGCATTTCTAATACTGAATATTCAATTTCTATCCGTTGCCCTTCTCTGCGATATCTTTGATAAAACTTTTTTGAGTTGAAAGGATCTGGGGAGCAGGTGTGCCAGTTGATAATAATATTATCATAAAACCTGTTATACCTTAGATTATTATTCTTACTTATAGTATATATTGTACGTGTTCCATTAAGCACTTTAAACGTCTTATAAAAAAGATTTATTTTTTCGATTCGTTCGCAGACATTATTCGTAAGGACATCATCTTGATTTGCTAGGGCAGTTATAATAACAGCATTCTTAGTTTCTTTTGTTCCTTGAACAACAAAGGTTACAAGTTTATAGTTCTCATCAACTTCGAACGGTTCAATTATAGGTGTTCCAGTTTGTTCAATTTTTTTCCAAAACTCATCCAACGCTGATTTATTCTCTCCAATTAAATCCTGTTCGAGTTTAGATATTATTGGGCTTGTAAAGTGTTTTTTTCTTAGCATGCTATCTTATGATAAGAATTATGAAAACGAATACTTTAGAAATATAATTAAATCTCATTTTTTTCATTTTTTTAATATTACCTTAAATTAAATATATGAATTAAACAAAATGGTTTTTCACATCATCTTTAGTTGTGTAATTAGGGGGCAAAACTTGATGAAAAAAATTTAAGTAAGTAATAGCATTTTAATTCAACAAAATCATATATTTATCTAATTTCTATTTAAATTCCCAATCCTAACAACATTATTCGGAAAAAACTATGGTTCAGACAAAAAATAAACCTGCACGTAAAGGTTTTATTTACGATTTACAAAGGTTCGCCATCCATGATGGTCCCGGAATTAGAACTCTGGTTTACATGAAGGGATGCCCCTTAAAGTGCCTATGGTGTTCTTCTCCTCAAACCCAGAAATCAAAACTTGAGATTATGCACAATGAAATTAATTGCAAGAAGTGTGGTAGGTGCATTGACTTATGCCCTGTTCATGTTATCGCAATTTCTGATGATGATGATGAGATAATTATTGACAGAGAATTATGCACATCTTGCGGTCAATGTGTTGAAATCTGCCCTAATCAAGCCTTAAAACTTATAGGTTATCATATAACTTTTGAGGAACTATTCCAAGAAGTTAATAAAGATAGTCCATTTTATAGGCGATCAAATGGTGGTGTCACTGTTGGTGGCGGTGAACCCACCATGCAACTCGATTTTGTTACAGCATTCCTTAAAAGATGTAAGCAGGTTTACATAAATACAGCAATAGAAACATGCGGATATGTAAAATGGGATGGAATGGAAGATCTCCTTAAATATGTAGACCTCGTGTATATAGATATTAAACATATGGATCCAACTGTCCATAAAGAATTAACTGGTGTTTCTAATGAACTAATTTTAGAAAATGCTAAAAAAATTGCTGCGATAAAGCTAATGATAATTCGCATTCCCGTGGTATCGGTTTGTAATGATTCTGATGATAATACAACAGCCACAGCAAGATTTGCTTTTGATTTAGGTGAAAATCTTAAAAGAATAGATCTTTTACCTTACCATAAATTTGGCACTCAAACATACAGTCGTATTGGAATGGAGTATAAACTTCCAGATGTTGAACCCCCCAGTGACGACCATATGATAAGGCTTAAGGAGATTGTTGAATCTTTTGGTGTAAAGGCTCAAATTGGAGGATAACAATCAAATTTTCTGAAATATAAAAATTATAAAAAATTCCTATTATTTCCTAATATATAATAATTAATATTCTTCACTTTTTAAATAGCATTAAGTATGACAAATTATGATAAATACAATTCCAGATAAAATTCCTAAACCGATCTTGAAAAACTTGAAAAAGGGAAAGTATGATAAGATTATTTTATTTACCCTAGCGGTTTTTGGCTCTCATAAATTAAAAGAATTTGTAAAGGATCCAAGCAAGTCTATTGAAAATAGGATGGATGGGGCATTATTCTCTCAGTGGGCAGATAACTTAAAAGAAAAACAGCTTATTGAGGGATTTGAGTTAGATGATGAGACATATTATCGAATTACGTCAAAGGGTGAAGATGAAATAATCAAATATTTGATAAGATTAAAGATTTTTAAAAAACTTGAGAATATTCTCATAGATTACTTTGATCCAACGGAAAAGGATAATATTGTGCCCTCAAAGTCTATATCTAATTATACAATAAACTATAAGGATTTTATATTCGGTCTTTATTCACTGTATTGGCGGTTGGATTCATTTCAAATTGCAAAGGAGTTTGAAAAAATAGGACCTGATAAAAAAGGTTCTCTTGGAAAGTGTTTAGAGCGTAATGCCAAAAAATATGCTAATAATAAAGCCTTGCTTTATGAAGATCAAGTGTATACACATAAAGAACTAAATGAATGGATCAACCGTTATGTAAATTTCTTTCTCTCTTTAGGTGCAAATAAAGGAGAAGTAATTAACGTCTTCTTAGAAAACAGACCCGAATTGATGTTTATAATGGGGGCAATGTCAAAAATAGGCACAATTGGATCCCTGATAAATACAAGGCAACGAGCAGCAACGCTTCGACATAGCTTGAAATTAAATCAAGTGAGATTCTATGTTATTGGTGAAGAGCTTATTGATGCATTTGAGGAAGTTAAGGGAGATCTGGAATTGACTCAAGATGATAAACTTTATTTTCTTAAAGATAACGATGAAACAATTATACCAGAGGGATATATTGACCTGATGGAACAAATAAAACATCAAGATATAAAAAATCCCTCAACCACTAATGAAATGTTAGGAAGTGATACTTACGTTTTTATTTTTACTTCAGGCACCACCGGTCTTCCTAAAGCAGCTCATATCCGTAATGTTCATACGCTAGGGGCTATATTAGGATGGGGTAAAATGGCATTAAATATGAAACCAGATGATATTTACTATATATCTCTTCCAATCTATCACAGTAATGCTTTACATATTGGATGGTCAGCAGCAATTGCTAATGGATCTGCGGTTGCATTAGCACGTAAGTTTAGCGTAAGAAATTTTTGGAAAGATATAATTAAGTTTAAAGCCACTTGTTTCAATTATATAGGTGAAATTTGCCGATACCTTTACAATCAGCCACCTAGTCCGAATGATAGAAGACATAAAGTCTACAAAATTGCTGGAAATGGACTCAGACCAGAGATGTGGAAAGAGTTTAAGGAAAGATTTGGTATAAGAGAAGTTATTGAGCATTATGGAATGACAGAAATGCGGGGAATGTTTTGTAATTATCTTAATTTAGACTGCACTATTGGAATGTGTTTAAGTCCTCATACCATCGTTAAATATGATCTTATTAAAGATGAGCCAATTCGCGGAGAAGACGGATTTCTTCAAATAGTTGAAGAAGGCGAAGCTGGACTATTTCTTATGGAAATTCAGGATCCCTATACCTTTGCAGGATATACTAACAAAACAGCAAGTAAGCAAAAAATACTTGAAAATGCTTTCGAAGAGGGTGATATGTGGTTGTATTCAGGTGATTTGATTAGGTATATAGGATATCACCATGCACAGTTCGTAGATCGTCTTGGTGATACTTTTCGGTGGAAAGGAGAGAATGTATCCACATCTGAAGTTGAAGACGTAATATCTTCTTTTGAAGAAGTTGACCATTCATCTGTTTATGGTGTTCAAATACCTGGTACTGAAGGAAGAGCTGGAATGGCTTCAGTTTTCTCCAATAAGAAACATGATGAGTTTAATTTTGATGGGATTATAAAAATCCTAAACGAAAATTTACCCAAGTATGCAATTCCCCTTTTCATACTTTTCTTATCAAAATTATCTACAACAGCTACATATAAAATCCCAAAATCAGATATGAAAAAAGTCGGTTTCGATATAAGTAAAATTGAAGATCCGATTTATGTTCTTTTGCCAGGTACTTCAGAATTTACACTTATGACTGAGAAAATTCATTTAAATATTATTAATGAAAAATATCGATTTTAAGAAAAGAATTATACTTTAACGAGAAATTTTAAAATTGCAGCTAAATTTTATCATTTAATAAATTTTAAAGAGAATTTTACAAATTATTGATGAAAAATGTCAGAAGCTGTAAAAGAAAAATATATAGAAGCAGTAAAGGCAATTAACAGAGCCAGTGGTACACCACTTGGAGTAACTGATACTACAATTGATATATTAAAGTTCCTAGTCCCAGAGGAGTATTTAGATCTAATAATAGCATTCAGTAAGCGAAAATCTCAAACTATGGAACAGATAAAAGAGAGCAGTGGGATGTCTGAGGAAGAAATTTTGAAAAACGTTGAATTTTTAGCTAAAAAAGGTTTAATTATGAATCAACCGAGCCGATCGGGTTTAATGGTTTTCAGATTGATGCCATTCATCAATGTAGGTGTTTTCGAATATACATTCATGAATAAACTTGAATATAATGATAGCGAAAAAGAAATAGCTATGCTTTTTCAAAAGTTAAGGGATGAGGGTCAAAGTCGCTTGTTTGCCAACTATGATTACGTTATTAATAACATCCTCCCTAATATACGACCAATTGATAGAACAGTACCTTTTACAGAAAATAGGGAAACTGGAAACGAAATTGAGATAACCATTAATGAAGAAATAGAAGCTCCAGTAGAAAAAATATTACCTTCTCAGAATGTAAGAGAAATAATAAATAAATTCGATGAGATTGCAGTTGGACATTGTTATTGTCGACACTATAAGGATTTATTAGGAGAACCTTGTACGCAGACAGACCTTCGAGAAAATTGTTTTACCTTTGGAAAATCTGCTCGCTATACAACCGAACAAGGCTTTGCTAGAATGATTTCTAAAGAGGAGGCATTGGATATATTAGAAAAATCTGAAACAGATGGGTTAGTGCATAAGGCTTATCATCCTAATATGGATTTTAAACGTGAAGAAGATAGTATATGTAACTGCTGTGCTGATTGCTGTGGGCAGTGGAGCGGCATAACCGTTAATCTATCAAATTATGTATCCCAAGTTAATCAAGAAATATGCGTTGGATGCGGGACGTGTGTTGAAAAATGCCCTACAGGTTCATTGGAATTAAATGATGAAGGAAAATCTCAAAAAGTTGGGGAAAGATGCATTGGATGTGGAGTCTGCGCTGCTTTCTGCCCTGAGAATGCAATCTCTTTGGTCGAAAATGAACGAGCTGTAAGACTTGCAGCCCCTCGACCTGCCTAAATTAAATCTTTTTTTATTTTTATTTTCAGAAAATTTAATTTATTATATTTGTTATTTAAAATTATTTTTGAGTATAGCTTATAAAGTTGAATATTTATGATAAAAACTGAAATAACAGAAATGTTGGGGATAAAATATCCTATTTTTTCTGCACCTATGGGTCCCTTTTATACACAAGCATTAGCAACTGCTGTTTCAGAAGCGGGTGGGCTAGGAGTTTTATCAGAAGTGGGTTTATGGGGTGTGGATCCATTACCAGAAATGAAGAAACATATGGAATATGTTGTTGAGCATACTGACAAACCTTTTGGGTTCAATATACGCACATCTCGAAATGAGATGCGAATGGCTGTGAGAATGTGTAGAGAAATTCCAAAATTCATTATGGAAAATCCAAAGTTGAAGGAACAATGTATATATGCTGTAACAAGCGCTGGTTCTTCTAAAGTAATGCCTGAATCTCAGTCTTTTCAGAGACTTAAGGAAAGCAGTTCACAGATCAAACACTTTCATGTAGCTCCAGCGTTCTGGTTGGCAGAAAAATGTGTGAAATATGGCATAGATGGCTTATGTGTTACTGGAATTGAAGGTGGAGGACATCAAGCTTATGAAAAAGTTGGGACTAATGTTCTTATGACCCAAGTTCAACAAGCATTCCCTGACGTACCTAAAGTCGCTGCTGGGGGGATTGGTACTGGTATTCAATTAGCAGGAGCAATTGCTATGGGATATGGAGGAATTGTAATGGGAACCCGTTTTATCGCATCGAATGAGTGTGAATTTCCTCAACAGTTTAAAATTTTAATTCCACCCGCAAAAGCAGAGGATACCATACTAATTCAGGGTGTTATAGCAAATATAAGAGTTTATAATAACAAATATGGACAAAAACATAGTGGAACTATATCAAAAGAGCAAAAATTGGCATATGAAAAAGAGTTTTTACAATCAGATCAATGGAAAGAAGATGTTCAAAGTTATGATAGAGTATATGACGGTGATGTTGTGAATACTTGTTTACCTATGGGACAAGCTGCTGGGGTAACTAAAAAGATCGAGAACGTTTCTGAAATCATTGAATCTGTCATGAAAGAAGCTGAAAATTATATCAAAAATGCTACTAAGTCGCTTATGTAGCAAATTTAATTTTTTTATAGAAATTCTTAGACAATTTACGCAGTTTCATGATTTCATTGAAGGACCAAGAGCTTTCTCTGAAAAAAGAAAACCTATTTGGAAAGGAATATGAATAATATACAAAATAAAAAAAAAATATGAGTAATAATGGAGTATAAATATATAATTGTTGAAAAGAAAGAGCATCTGACAATTGTTCGCCTTAATAGGCCAGAAGTAAGAAATGCTATCAATCCATATGTAAGCATCGAATTAGAAGATGTGTTTAATGAATTTGAAAATGACTCAGATGCATGGATTGCGATCGTAACTGGAGTTGGTGATAAAGCATTTTCGGCAGGATTTGATTTAAAATGGGCTGCTAGTGCTAGTCCTGAAGAACAAAGAGAAGCCTTTAGCAAACTTAAATATAAAGCTGTTACTGGAGGTCTCACCTTTAATCCGAATATTACTAAACCCGTTATCGCTGCTGTAAATGGTTTTGCCTTTGGTGGGGGATTTGAACTTGCATTAGGCAGTGATCTCATCATTGCTGCTGAACGTGCTGTTTTTTCTCTACCTGAACCATTAGTAGGGCGCGTTCCAACTGAAGGAGGCGTCCATAGATTGGTAAGACAAATTCCTTATCACCTAGCAATAGAAATTCTCTTTACATATAAGCGTATTTCTGCTCAAGAAGGAGTAGAACTTGGTTTTGTGAATAAAGTGGTTCCATTAGACCAGTTAATGGCTGAAGCAGAGAAAATGGCAAATGTTATAATGGAGGGTTCACCGTTAGCTATTCGAGCGATTAAGCAAATGGCAAATGATGGACTTGAGACAACATTGAGAACAGCCTATTCTACAACGTTCCCTCTCTATAGACAATTTACTCAGTCTCATGATTTCATTGAAGGACCAAGAGCTTTCTCAGAAAAACGAAAACCAATTTGGAAAGGAGTCTAAATTAGAAACAAATTAAAAAATGTATATGAAAAATTATGGATTACGAACATATAATTGTTGAAAGGAAAGAACATCTGTTGATTGTCCGCCTTAATCGACCAGAAGTATTAAACGCACTTCACCCTTATATTTTTAAAGAAGTATCGGAGCTATCCTTTAAAAGTTTAGATTTTTTTAAATAATTTTTCTCTATTTCAAATAAAAAAGACAGAAGAAAAAGAATCGGACTTATTTTTCTTGAATTGGAATATAAAGATCTAATTCTGAATTATCAGAATTTAAACTAAATCTTTGGTCATACCATTCAAATTCTGCTCCGAATGGCACTCGTTCATATCTTGGATTGTTAGGAAGCCAATCTCCAATTATATATCTGTAAGTTTCACCTAAATTGTTCAATTTTCCAATTAATGTAAAAACAGCATATTTTTGAGCAGGAAATGTTTCAGTTATCATTCCCTCAGGCACATCTTCAACTTTGGATACTTCATTACAAACAATAAAACGATTTTCTCCTTTTTCAGTGAGTTCTTTAGTAATTATAGAAATTGCTAATGCATGGGATTGGTCTTTATGTGGGACTTTAGTAATGAGCCCTTGAAATTTTGGCCATATAGTTGCGGGGTTACGTGTTTCTCTTTTGCCAGTGTCGTCTACACCTACCACCTGGAACTCTTCTTTATCTACAAATGATGGTCCTCTCAAAAACAATTTAAATACGCTTGAAATTTCTTGTTTTTCACCTAAAACTAAATGAACTTTTTCCAGTTCAGTCGGAATATCGATCATCTGAGGGCATTTTTCAAGGCATTCACCACACTTTATACAAAGAGAAGCATTCCCTTCATCCTCCATCGTTTTTAACTCTTCTTCAGATGTTGCTAATATGTTATATTTGGTTATCTGTTCCTCTTTATTTTCAATCCAAAGAAGTTCGTTTAATAACCTAAAATTTTGAGGGATATTAACTCCAGAGGGACATGGTTGGCAGTACAAGCAAAATGTACAAGGGATTATTGATTTTTTTCTATAGCGAATAGCCATATCAGAAATTAAATCTAAATCTTCTTGACTTAAAGTATTAATCCCTGAATTATTTGCACTCTCTATGTTTTCTTTAACCATCTGCATTGAACCCATTCCAGACAATACTAAAGAGACACCAGGATGATTCCATACATATTGAAGTGCCCAATCTGCAGGTGTTCGCTTTTTAGGAGCATTTTCTATTATTTCTTCAATTTCCTTAGTCGGAGTTGCTAATTTTCCCCCTTTAATTGGTTCCATTACAACAACTGCAATACCTTTGCTTGCTGCATATTCTAATCCTTTGGTTGTAGCTTGAGTATTGTAATCAACTAAATTCCATTGAATTTGGGACATATCCCAATTATAATAATCAATGATTTCTTTAAAAACATCAAAGGAGTCATGAAAAGAAAATCCAATTCCTTTAATTTTTCCTTTTGCTTTAGCTTCTTCCATCTTTTTAATTAAACCCAGTTTTTTTACTAATTCAAACGTCAGTTTATTTAATCCATGGAAGAGATATATATCAATATATTCAGTTTGTAGTTTTTTCAGTTGAATATTTAAAAATTTATCAAAATCCTCAGTTTTGGTTACTCGACCCATTGGTAACTTAGTTACTAGCTTGATTTTCTCACGATATCCATCTTGTAATGCTTTTCCGACGATTACCTCACTCATTTCATTATGGTACGGAAAAGCAGTATCAAAGTAATTAACGCCATTATCGATTGCATATCGAATCATGCTAATCGCGTTTTCTTCATCTACCACTTCATTCCCATTTACTTTCTTCGTGAGAAATCTCATGCATCCAAAACCTAGTGCCGAGACTTCCCAATCCAATGATCCCATCTTTCTATATTTCATTTAAGTTCACTTCTTGAAATTATCTCATTTTAATAATAATAAAAATAGATTAAGAAAAATTATTTTCTTTGAGCTAAAAAGGTACACATTCCATCATTAGGTATTTCCTGAGTCTGACTAACCTCAACATCATCCATTTTAAGAATATTAAAGATTGTTTTCCAAGCTGTTACACATCCACTTTTACAGGGTAGCGATTTCAATTCCTCTTCTGACAATGTTTCTTTTAGTTTATTATGAACTGAACACTTTCCTTCTTCAATTGAGAAACTAAATTCTTTATTATATGCAGTTTGGATTAACACAACACTTATTAAATGAACTGATAAGCATGCAATTTCAATAAACCTTTGAGCTTCATGAGGAAATCTTACCTCACCTGTTTTTTCAGCGACTAATTTGATCATTTCATACATGTGATCATTATATTCTGGTTTTATTCCTAATTCATAGGTTCTTTCCATGAGCTTTTTTCCCCATTCCTCAAAAACCGAAGCATTTTTCGATTCAAGATATTGTTCAGCCACTTTAGCTCCTGCAAATTCTTCTTCTATTGTTTTAAATAGTTTTTCAGGGATATTATAATCATATTTTGGCTGCATCATATTTTTTTCAACCCCTTATATGTTGAATCTAATTCTTCAATACGTTTTTGATTTTCCATCGCAACTTCTATTGAGTCAAATGGATGTTTATATGGATTTTCTCCTTCCTTTACTTCAGGAATTTTAATTTCAATAGTTATTGCATCCTCTGGGCAATGTTTAGTACATTCCATGCATCCAATACACTTTGGTGCCGCAGATCCTGCCACTAAATAATGTTTTGGACTATTTGGATTAGGTTTCATGAAAGCCCTAGACACATTTGGGTATGAATGGACATGAAAAACACCTTGAGGACATTTAGTATAGCATTTATAATCACAAATCATTGGTAATTGACATTTTTCTCGATCTACTTTTACTCTTATAGTTGGTATATCTAAATTTTTTATTTGTATTGCCATTTATTCCACCTCCTACCAATCATACCTTAGAATTGGGAAATCACGCCTATTTCTTAGTTCAATAGCGTCAAATTCACAAGTACTTTCACAAAGCCCACATCCAAAACACATCTGAGCATCAATCTGCACCTTTCCCTTGCGAATATCTGCAGCTATAGCACCAAACTGACATCTCTGAATACATTTAAAACATCCTGTGCATTTTTCTTCATTGTGGATTGCAACTCTTTCTCCTTTAATTAATTGTTTTTCTCCATAGCGTAATCTATTTTCAATCGAAGCACAATCAGGTCGCGAACAATTGCATAGACCTCCAATATATGGACCTCCATTTCTCATACCAAAATTCATCAGGTTTTGAACTAATCCTTTTTTATTCCATTTAATAACCCATTCTCGTGCTTCATCATGATCCACCCATTCTGCACCAGCAACATATCTTGCGGGTGTTTTTTGCCATCTCAACATACCAATTCCCAGACCTAAGCAAGTCATTTTGGAACGGTCTCTCTCCACAAAACCATACTTAAATTTCCTACACTCACAATGAATAAAACAAACCGGCGAGCTTATATCAATTAGATCTAATGAATCTTGAAGCGTGAGTGTCTGAGCACCCTGAACCTGAACATGTAATCTATTAGCAGCTCGCATTAGATCAGGAAATCTTTCTTCTTTAAGATTATAGGCATCTATTGCTTGAGCGATGAGAGGTCCGGCGGCGGCTTCAATAGCTGCAGTTCCACCTTTTATACGTTTTGTATTTTTTTTCGCTAAATCTACACGATTTCGATGATACATGAAACGAGAATATCTCTTCGCATCTTTAAACCATATTTTTGCACTTGCATTATGAGTAAAACATATATCGCACATTTTCTATTTTCCCCAAAATTTTTTCAAAAGAAGTTTATTTGTATTTTAATTCTTATTAAATTTTTTGTGATTTTGGTTATATATAATATTTTTGATTTATACCAATATCAGTTTCCTTTATAACTACTTTAATGTAATTTATGATAACATTTTTAGTAGTATTAAAGTTTTAAATATTTTGTGAGATAAAATCAGTTAATAACAAAAAAAAATAAAGGTGAAAAGATGGAATTTGAAACTGTTCTTTATGAAAGTAGAAATAAAATTGGTTATATTACTTTAAACAGACCCGAAAAACACAATGCGTTAAGTTATCAGCTACTTGACGATATTGATGCCGTTTTTGATCATGCAGAGGCAGATGACAGTGCAAAAGTGATCGTGCTAAAAGGTGCGGGTAAAAGTTTTTGTTCTGGTTTTGACTTAAAAGGTTCATATTATTTAACACCCCCCGAAGGTGGTTGGAAATACAAGAATTCCTATGATATCTTAAATAAAAAGATATATGCGAAATATCCGCGCATATTTAATTTTCCAAAGCCAACAATTGCTCAAATTCACGGATACTGTACTGATGCGGGGTGTTATTTTCAACTTCTCTGTGATATCTCAGTGGCAGCAGAAGATGCGGTTTTAGGACATCCCGCTCAATTATGGGGTGGATCACAAAGTATGCCACTTTGGCAACTTTATTTAGGTGTTAAAAAAGCACGATATCTTTTAATGAGTGGTCGAAGAATTTCGGGAAAAGAAGCAGCAGACATGGGGCTTGTGAGCATAAGTGTTCCTCGAGATAAACTCGAAGAAGAAGTGAATAAATTAGCCGTTGAAATTGCTAAAATACCAGCCGAAGGAGCTTTACATAATAAAATTTGCATGAATACTGACCTTAAAATGCGAGGTATTGATGCCTTATTTGACTACTATGGTCAGATGAATAGGTTCTGGAGATTTATGCCTGGAAGGCCACCTAGAGGATAACCAATGTTAGATTGATACATTATTTTTATCAGCTTTAATGGATAAAATTATTTAAATTTAAACCTAATTTTTTCTTTTTAAAAGAGATTTTTCACAAATGGAATTTATGCAAGATTTCTTTCCCCTAGAGTGATGTTACCATGTGCGCAAAATTTAGAGGAATCCCCGCTTTAATATATTCAGGTTTATGGAGACGTCAAATATTTGGAAGATTAAAGAAGGACTTTCCAGGTAAAACCAAACTAGTAGTTTATATAACTGATTATCCTCCAGCTGTTTCTATTAAAATTGATAGGGGAAATTTTGAGATGGAAAAATTAGAGAACGTAAAAGAACTTAATGATCTAGACAATATAGAATGCGATGGATATATTGCAGCACCTCAAAGTTATCTATTTGGAGGACCTGCAGCTTTAAAAAAAGGGATAGAGGAAGGAAAGGTAAAAATGAATAATGAAGCTGTAATCTTCGCAATTTTGCTTAGAAATTTACAATAATATTTGAGGAATTAAGAATGTCAAAAGATCCAAAAATGTCTGCACTTGAAAGAGTGTTGACAGTATTAGAAGGAAAAATACCTGATAGAGTTCCTAGTTTTATTTTAGGTGGTGATTGTGATTTTGTATATAGGTTCATGAACTCTCCTTATGAACTCACAGAAGAGGATATGAAACAACTTGATAATGACAGAGTTTCTTATATGATTCCCTTTATTCATTCAATAGTAGCTAAGTTTTCACCTCCAGATGTTTTACCAGGGGGAATTGATGCAAAAATTGATATGTGTTGGAGCACAACTGGAGGAGGGCTGATAAAAATGGATTTCACTGATAGAGTACTAAATAACAACGGGGGTACTTTTGATGCAGTTGTAAAAGAAGATGGTATTCCACACTTATGGTATACAGGGCCTGCACTCTTAAAAAAGGAATACATCAAGGAATATTGGCAACAAGAAAAAAATCTGAAACCAAATCCTGCGGCTTTTCGAAATTTGTCAAGAATTCGAAAAACTATGTTAGATAAATATGATATTGTAGTTTCTCAAGGAATTACTGGGCCATTCGAAAATTGTGTTTTTGGAATTGGACATGCTAATTTTGCTCGTTTTGCAAGAAAAGAGCCAAGTTTTCTCCAACAACATATAGATTTTCAATGGGATATAATAGAAGAACCCTCATTAAAACTATTAATGAATCAAAAACCTGATGTGGTAATGTGTGGAGATGATTATGGCTTTAATGCAGGTTTACAGATGAACGTAAAAAATTGGCGCAAATTTATAAAACCTAAATTGGCAGAGTATGTTAAATACGCTCATGATGCAGGTGCCAAATTTGTAATACATAGTTGTGGTAATATAGGCGAGATTTTCCCAGACTTTGTTGAGATTGGCATTGATGGGGTAGAATCTTTAAAACCCAAAAACAATGATTTAAAAATGTATAGGGAAAAATATCCAGAAATCACCCTCATTGGAACCGTTGATGATTCAGAAATACTGAAATATGAATCTCCTAAATTTATTCGAAATTCAATTAGAGAGGATATTCAAACTTTAGGAAAAAGGGGAGGCTACATTCCTGGTCCAACAAATTTCTTATTGGATCAACCCGCAGAAAATATAGTCGCTCTCTTTAAAGCGATACAAGATTATGGAGATATATATTAGGCATAAGTTTTTTTTAAATCCCCAAAATTTTTAAAAAATTATTGATGATTAAACCTTTTTCTTCATAAAATCTAACTTAAAGTGATTTCTTTAAAGTTAATAACTGAAGGATTCTAGAATAAATTTAGTAAAACTATAAATTTTCAAATAACAAAATTATCAATAATCTATTGGTAGATAATATGGTAAATCAAGAAGAAAATATAAATGATGAAGGAGTAAAAATTATAAGAACTACTTCTGCATTTGATTGTGGAGGTAGGTGTCCCTTAAGGTTCCATGTTAAGGATGGAAAGGTTATACGGGTAGAAGGTGATGATTCTGCAGACTCTGACAATCAACTGAGGGCATGTTTAAGGTGTAGGTCAATTAGACAGTACATTTATCATCCAGAAAGATTAAGATATCCCTTAAAAAGAGCTGGTCCCAAGGGTTCGGGTAAATTTGAAAGGATTACATGGGATGAAGCTTATGATATTATCGTAGAGAAACTAAAGGAAACAATAGAAAAATATGGAAATCAAAGTATATTATATATTACTGGAGGAGGTTATTTTGGAGCATTACACGGTGCCGGAGTGGCTTATGCAAGATTATTGAATTCGCTTGGTGGATATTCAACATCATATGGTAATATTTCTTCCCAAGGAGCAATTTTTGGAACTCAAGCATCATATGGTTTTGGTCAGATCTTTGTTGGCAACAGCCGGGAAGATTGGATGAATACAAAATTAATTATATGCTGGGGTTGGGATCCTGCTCGTCAGATTTCAGGGACAAATACATTATGGTGGTTAATCAAGGCTAAAGAAAATGGAGCTAAAGTTATTGTTATTGACCCACGCTATTCAGATACTGCTTTAGTAGCTGCTGATCAATGGATCCCTATAATTCCCGGAACTGATACAGCTATGATGGTAGCGATGGCTAATGTTATCCTTAGAGAAAATTTACAAGATCAGGAGTTCCTCGATAAATATACTCATGGTTTTGATAAATATAAAGCATATGTCTTGGGTGATGAAGATGGAATACCTAAAACTCCAGAATGGGCTGAAAAGATTTGTGGCGTACCTAGTTCAACAATTGAGAATCTAGCACGAGAATATGCTAATACCAAACCTGCCGCGTTAGAAGATTGCCAAGGTCCTGCTCGTTCTGCTATGGGTGGACAATACAATCGAGGAGCTATAACACTCTCTGCAATGACGGGAAATATTGGAAAACCTGGTGGAAGTGCTTGTGGCGGACTTCATGGCATTCCATATGGTCATATGTTTAGAGGAATTATGATTCCTCCAGGTAGAAATACTGCTTGGCCAAAAGGTAAGTCTTTAAGAGGAAATATTAATCCCAGAGATCGTTTAGATACCAGAGTTCATGTAAATAAGATTTTTGATGCAATTCTTAATGGTAAATCTGGAGGTTATCCTTTTGACGTTAAATTTGCTTGGTTTGCGGTTTGTGATTTCGTAAATCAAATAGGAAATGCAAATAAATCTGCAAAAGCTATGAGTCGAGAGGATTTGTTTACAGTTGTTCCAGAATTATGGCTAACGCCTACTGCTCAATATGCTGATATTGTCCTTCCTGTAACTGGATTTTCAGCAAGGAGTGACCTTACAAGACCATGGCCTTCAGGTCCTTATTTTGGTCATATGAATAAAGCAATTGAACCTATGGGTGAATGTAAGGATGATATACAAATAGCAGAAGAATTAGCTGAAAGACTAGGTATTAAAAACTTTAAAAGAGAGGAACTTATTGAACAATATTTAAAAAATCCCCAACTCGCTCCAGTGAAAGGAATATTAGACAAATATGATGATATCAATGATAAATGGCTTCGCTTACTCGCTGTTATGGGACAAGATGTTCGGGAAAATATTGAAGATTATGACAAATATAAAAAGGAAGGGCTCCATAGAATTGAACTTAAAGAACCATACGTAGCATTCAAAAAGAACATAGACGATTTTGAAAAAAATCCATTCCCAACACCTTCAGGGAAGATTGAAATCTATTCCGATCAAGTTGCAAGCTGGAATAATCCTATTTGTCCACCTATTGCGAAATATATACCAACATGGGAGAATCGTGATGATCCTTTAGCAGAAAAATATCCACTTCAATTGATTTCACCTCATCCAAGGCAACGGGTCCATTCCGAACTATATAAAATCGAATGGCTCATGGAAGCAATACCTCATCGTATGTGGATCAATCCTGCTGATGCAGAACCTAGAGACATTAGAAACGGCGATATGTGTTTAGTCTCCAACGATAGAGGGACGGTGGCAATAGAAGCATTTGTCACTAGAAGAATTATTCCAGGAGTTGTTTGTATTTATGAAGGTGCATGGTATAATCCTGATGAGAATGGAATCGACAGAGGTGCATGTGCAAATACACTTACTAAGGATGCAATGAGTGAAGGAGGCGCTGCTGCGTTAAAAACATGTCTGGTTCAAGTGATATTGGAGAAAGGAGGTGCCTAAATATGCAAGTAGGATTTTATTTTGACCAAACAAGGTGTGCAGGTTGTAATGCTTGTAGAGTGGCATGTAAGGATTGGCATGACCAACCATCAGGTTCAGCATCATGGATGAGAATTAATTATCAAGAAGAAGGTCCATTTCCGAATATTTTTGCTAGCTATCTTATCTCAAATTGTTATCATTGTGAAGAACCTGTTTGTGCTTTTGTTTGTCCGAATGAGGCAATAAGTAAAAGAGAGGAAGATGGGATTGTTGTAGTTGATAAAGATAAATGTCGGGAAGAAGTTCCATGCGGCTTAATTTCGAAAGAAAAAATGGGCGCTAGTTACTCATATGGTGAATTACAAGCACCTTGTCAAATCGCATGCCCGGTTCATCTTCATATCCCTGCGTACACTGCTTTGATAGCTAAGGGTAAGTTTAAGGAATCTTTAGATTTAATTAGACAGAGGATGCCTTTACCTTCAGTATGTGGTCGTGTTTGCCTTCATCCTTGCGAAGAGGTTTGTGCTCGAAAAGATGTGGATCAAGCAATTGCTATTGAAGCACTGAAAGGATTTGTAGCAGATAACGTATCTGAAGAACCGCCAAAACGCTTACTGCAAACTCAATCAGAAAAGGTTGCAATAATTGGGTCTGGTCCTGCAGGTTTAGCAGCAGCTTACGATCTAATTAGAATGGGTTATGGTGTTACTATTTTTGAAGCGTCGTCCCGTGCTGGAGGTATGCTGGTCGCAGGAATTCCAGAATACAGGTTACCACGTGATGTTCTCAACAGGGATATTGATTACATTAAAGCACTTGGGGTTGAAATAAAGACTAATACTTTAATAGATCTAAATCAAGGTTTAGAGGATCTATTAAAACAGGGATATGGTGCTGTACTAGTTGCAATTGGGGCTCATAAAGGGAAGAGACTTGGTATTCCTGGGGCTGATCTAGATGGGGTTCTAGTAGGAACTTCATTTATGCGAGATGTTAATCTTGGTAAAGAAGTTAAACTCGGTAATAAAGTATTAATCATAGGTGGTGGAAATGTTGCGATGGATTGTGCACGCACTGCCCGTCGTCTTGGTGCTACAGAAGTAGGTGTATCATGTCTTGAATGTTGTGATGATATGCCTGCAGATATATTGGAAGTTGATCAAGCTCGTGAAGAAGGAATTCAGATCTATGATTCTCGTTCTTTCACGAAAATTTTGAATAATAATGGAAAAGTAGCTGGAGTAGGATGTCTTGAGATTACAGGATGTACATTTGATGATGATGGAGAAGCTCACTTTGATGTAGTAAGTGATGAAGAACACACTTTAGAGGCTGATACAGTTATTTTTGCTATAGGTCAAGTTCCTGAAGTTAGTAATTCTAGTATAATAAAAATTAGTAAGAGGGGTACTATCACCGCAGATTCTGAAACTTTGATGCTTGGAACCAAGGGCTTGTTTGTTGCCGGAGATTGCTTTAGCGGTATAGCAAGTATTATTGATGCGATCGCTAGTGGTCAAAAAACAGCATCTAAAATTCATCGTTATCTTCAAGGTGATGTACTTAGAGTTAGATCAAGTCCAGAAATTGCAGCAACCGAAATAATAATCGACATCCCCCCAGAGACGGAGAAAAAAGAGCGCCAATCCATGCCACTTCTGTCAGCATCCGAGAGAGTTTCAAATTTCAAGGAGGTCACTTTAGGTTTCAGTGAGGAAGCAGCTATAACTGAAGCTGAGAGATGTCTTAATTGCGCAGGCCACTTATGTAAAGATGTTTGTCCATATTCTGCGCCTCAATTCGTCGAGGAAGAAAAAGCAAGGATGCAGAAATGTAATTATTGCGTTGATCGATTTGATATTGGGAAACAACCTATATGTGTTGAAGCTTGTTATGCGCGTGCTCTTGATTCGGGAACCCTAGAAGAATTAAAGTCAAAATATGGAGATATTCAAGAATCACCGGGTTTTTCTTATTCAATCAGTGCAAAACCAGCAATTTTATTTAAGCCAAAAAAGAAATAAGCAATACAAATTTTTTTATTTTTTTTTCGATTTATTATATTAATATATTTTTAGATATTTAGAGGAAAGATATTTAGAGGAAAGATATTTAGAGGAAAGATATTTAGAGGAATGTTTAGATATGGATGAAGAAATTGAAATTCATGGTTTTTGTGATGAAAGGTTCGCGGCTGTAAAAGCAGCATTTGCGAAAAATTTTAGAGTAGACGGAGATATTGGAGCTTGTTTTGCTACTACTCTAAACGGGAAGTTTGTTATTGATATTTGGGGTGGTTATGCTGACAAAGCTAAATCGAGACCATGGGAAGAAAACACAATTGTAAATGTATATTCAACAACCAAAGTAATGACAATAATATGTGCACTCATGTTAGTCGATCGCGGACTACTCGATCTTGATGCTCCCGTAGCGAAATACTGGCCAGAATTCGCCCAGAACGGAAAAGAAAAGATTTTAGTTAGACAAATTTTCAGTCACTCCTCTGGTTTAGCCGGATGGGAAGAAAGAATAAGAACCGAAGATCTTTATGATTGGGATAAAGTTGTTAATCTATTAGCTGCTCAAAAACCATGGTGGGAACCAGGAACCAAGAGTGGATATCATGCAATAACACATGGTTATCTTTTAGGGGAGTTAGTTAGACGTATAGCTGGTAAATCTTTAGGTACTTTTTTTAAAGAAGAAGTGACTGGTCCACTTAATGCAGATTTCCATATTGGATTTGAACAAGAACATGATAAAAGAGTAGCCGATTTAGTACCTTGGGAAGAAGGTGATATAGGTTATAATGAAATGGATCCTAATTCAATTTTCAACCGAGTCTTCTCTAATCCGGTCGTACCCCCAGAAAAAACAAAAACACGAGAATGGCGCGCTGCTGAAATCCCTGCAGCAGGGGGACATGGTAATGCAAGATCAGTGGCGAGGATCGCATCAGCAATAGCATGTGGTGGTAAAGTAGATGATATTCGGCTTTTAAAAATGGAGACAATCAAAAAAGCAATGGAAGAGCAACACCATTTTCAAGATCTTGTTATGTTAATGCCCATTCGGTTTGGTGTAGGTTTTGGTCTTCCTAGTAAAGAGATGCCTTTTCCAAACCCAAATACCGTATTTTGGGGTGGAGCAGGAGGAAGTTTAGTTGTGATGGACTTAGATAAGAAACTCAGTTTCTCCTATGTAATGAATCAGATGAAAATGACGACAACAGGCGATACGCGATCTGCAAGACTAATGTTGTCTCTATATGCTGGGTTGAATAAATAGATCTAATAACTTAAGAAAAAAAATAATATTCTATTTTTCTTTTTTTATTAACCAAAATGAACAGCAGTTATTCCTCCAGTAGCGCAAAGATTTTTACCAAAGTAAATTCACATGAAAGTGTAAAACTTCCTAAAATAATAAAAAGAGTAAAAAAATTGATATTATCAATTATATATTCAGATTTATCACGTAAGTTAAAGAGCTTCAACTACCGATGCAATACCTACACCGAAGCCGCCACACATTAATTG
>JAHQWI010000077.1 GCA_029856085.1 Promethearchaeia archaeon
TAATTTTCTATTTGAAAAATCTCAAATCGAGAAATTTGAAAAAGAGTTTAAGGTAAAATTTGAAGATATAAAAAAAATAAACATTAAGGAAGATTTAATTCTAAAGGTAGAGGATAAAAACTCAAAACAAAAGACAGTTCATATTCCTTTTAATGAATTAGTTAATTATATACGCCCAGCTTGCCATTCCTGTCTTGATTTTACTAATGTTTATTCAGATATTTCGTTTGGAGGGCTTGGATCCCCAGACAAATTTACCACTGTAATTCCTCGTACTGAAAAAGGTAAACAATTATTCCAAAAAGCATTAGACAAAAATATAATTAAAAATCTAAAACTTGATGAAAATGTAAAAAGAAATATGAAAACCCTAATAGCAAAGTTTTCTAAATCAAAAATAGAACGAAGAAATGAATTCATGAAAGATTTAAAATAAGGAAGTGAATTTCATAGTAGAAATTGAAAGATCTAAAAAAGCAAAATTGGAAGCAGATGAATTTAATTCGTACTTAAGAAAAATATATGAACCAGATTTAACTAGTTTATTAAAAAAGTGTTATCAATGTGCCCGTTGCTCAGGTGTATGTCAAATCAGTAAAGTTCAAAAATTTACACCTAGTAGAATTATTCAAATGATATTAGAAGGCTTTGAAGATGAGATTATTGATAGTCAGGTATTATGGGATTGTTTAATGTGTAATAGTTGCCTACAACATTGCCCTAAAGATATTAATTTTGCTGATATTGTCAGAATTGCTAGATATAAAATGCGATTAAAAGATATTCAAAATCTTGATCGTTCTATTGCTCATAAAGGTATTTATCCTCTGATGTCAGAACTTATGATTCAAAAAAATATTAAAATTGAAAGACCTTTAGATTGGATTCCAAAAGACTGTAAAATTTCAGAACAAGGAAATATTTTATATTATGTAGGATGTTTACCTTTTTTTAATTATGAATTTCAAGACTCAAATTCTATAGCAGAAAGCACTTTAAAGATTATTTGTCAATTAGAAAAAGATCCAGTCGTTATTCTTAAAGATGAGATATGTTGTGGTCATGATTTATATTGGGGTCAAGCAAAATTCGAAGTTTTTATCGAATTAGCAAAAAAAAATATAAGTATCTTTGAAAAAGCAGGAATCACATCAATAATAACAGCATGTGCTGAGTGTTATAGAACTTTTAAAATTGATTACCTAAACCTTTTTGAAGATTTTAATAAAAAATTTGAAGTTAAACACATAATTGAATATATATTTGATAAGTGGAAGCAAGGAAAAGTTCAATTTAAAAATCCTAATGAATCTAATGATGTTATTCCTTTTACCTATCATGACCCTTGTAGATTAAGCAGATTTTTACCAAAGGATAATAAAATAATTGAAGAAGTCCGAGAAATCTTCAAACATTTGAAGACAATAGGATATGATTTTAAAGAAATGGAACATAATAAAGAAAATTCCTATTGTTGTGGGGTAAATTCTTGGATGAATTGTAATGAAAAGTCTAAAGCTTTACGATATAAGCGTCTTTTAGAAGCTAAAGCTGTTGGAACAAAAATGATTACTTCATGTCCAAAATGCCGAATGCATTTAAAATGTCTAAAAAAAGACTATGAAGATTTTTCCTCTATTGAAATCTTAGATTTTTCAGAGTTTTTAGTGGATTTAATAAAAATAATAGAACCTAATCAAACTGTTGAGGAGAAGTAATGGAGAAAATCGGGGCTATCCTAGTTATTGGTGGCGGAATTGCAGGTATTCAAACTGCTATAGATTTAGCAGATTCAGGTTATAAAGTTTATCTAGCAGAATCGACAACCAGTATTGGTGGGGTTATGTCTCAATTAGATAAGACATTTCCAACTAATGATTGTGCAATATGTATACTTGCCCCGAAATTGGTACAAACTGGTCGACATGAAAATATCGATATTTTAATTAATTCATCAATTGAAAAAATTGAAGGTACTCCCGGTAATTTTAATGTTGATTTAACTCAAAGAACACTTCTTTTGGATCATAATAAATGTACAGGGTGCGGTTTATGTGCTCAAGAATGTCCTATAGAGGCTATAGATTTTTTTAATGAGAAGCTTTCTAACATTGCAGCAATATCTGTAAAATTTCCTCAAGCAGTTCCATTAGTGTTCTCAATTAATAAAGAAAAATGTATAGGTTGTGGAATTTGTAAAGGAATTTGTAAAGCAAAAGCTATAGATTATGAACTTCAAAATGAATTAATTAGCCTTAATGTAGGAGCTGTAGTATTAGCAATTGGATTTGATGAATACGATCCTACTCCTTTAACGCAATTTGGTTACGGTAAGCATTTAAATGTGATTACTAGTATTGAATTTGAACGTATTCTAAGTGCTAGTGGACCACATTCAGGTTTAATAATTCGCCCTTCTGATGGAATTATCCCTAAAAAAATTGCCTTTTTACATTGTATAGGTTCAAGGGATAGAAAGCATAGAATTGAATACTGCTCTTCTGTGTGTTGTATGTATACTGCAAAGGAAGCAGTAATAGCAAAAGAGCACATGAATATTATAGAACCAACAATTTTTACAATGGATGTCAGAGCATATGGTAAAGATTTTGATAAATATATTGAACGAGCGAAGGATGAGTATGGAGTAAGATATATCAGACGTAGAATATCTTCTATTAAGGAAATTCCGGAATCTAAAGATTTAAAGGTTTATTATGAAACAGGAAATGGAAAAATCATTGAAGAAATTTTTAATCTAGTCGTCCTTTCTGTAGGAATGCAACCTAATCACAAAGCAAAAGAATTAGCACGAAAATTAAATATCCAATTAAATGAGTATGGTTTTTGTAAAACCGAAACCTTTGCTCCAGTAGAGACCTCAAGACCAGGTTTTTATGTTTGTGGAGCTTTTGCAGCACCTAAAGATATTCCAGAAACTGTTATTGAAGCTAGTGCTGCAGCAGGATGTGTGAATGTTCTCTTATCAGAAGCAAGAAATAAATTAGTTTCTAAGAAAGAACTTCCTGTGGAATTAGATGTAAGTAATCAACCCCCACGAATAGGAGTATTTATATGTCATTGTGGGATAAATATCGGGGGGGTTGTTAATGTTCCCAGTGTTGTAGAATATGTTAAAACTTTACCTGATGTTGTTTATGCAGAGGATAATTTATATACGTGTTCAGCAGATACTCAAACTAATATTAAAGAAAAAATTGAAAAAAACCAACTTAATAGGGTTATAGTTGCCTCATGTACTCCAAGAACTCATGAACCATTATTTCAAGCAACAATAAGAGAGGTTGGTTTGAATAAATATCTTTTTGAAATGGTTAATATTCGTGACCAATGTTCATGGGTACATATGCATGAACCTGAAGAAGCAACAGCAAAAGCAAAAGATTTATTGAGGATGTCAGTAGCAAAAGCTAGCCAATTAATCCCGTTACAGGAACAAGAAATTACTGTAATAAATAAAGGCTTAATAATAGGTGGAGGAGTATCTGGAATGTCCGCAGCATTAAATCTTGCATCTCAAGGGTTTGAAGTCTTTTTAATTGAGAAGGAAGAAATTCTAGGTGGATTTGCTAATAAAATTTATCGAACCCTTGAGAATGATGATATTCAGGAATACCTTAAAGATTTAATTAAAAATATTGAAAACAATCAACTTATCCAAGTATTTAAAAAAGCTAAAATCAATTCAATATCAGGGTATATTGGAAATTTTACCACAAATGTAACCTATGGAAATAATAACAAAAATGTTGATCTTGAACATGGAATAATTATTGTCGCAACTGGAGCAAAAGAATATCAACCAAAGGAATACAACTATGGAAAAGATCAAAGAATTATACCCCAAACTGAATTTGAAAACATTCTTTTTACCACTGATAAAGTTAAAACTTTAAATTCAATCGTGATGATACAATGCGTTGGTTCTCGAAATGAAGAGCATCCATATTGTAGTAGAGTATGCTGTTCTGAAGCCATTAAAAATGCATTAAAAGCAAAAGAAATCAATCCTAATATAGAAATAATGATTTTGTATCGTGACATTCGGACCTATGGTTTTAAGGAAAAATATTATAACTTAGCACGAGAAAATAGAGTTATTTTCATTAGGTTTGATGAGAAAAATCCTCCAGAATTAAATATTAAAAATAAAAATTTAAAGATTTTAATCAATGCCCAGGATTTAGGAGAACTTGAAATAAATCCAGATTTAATTGTATTGAGTACTGGACTAGTAGCACCTATTAAAGAAAATGAAGATTTAGCGAAAATGTTAAAAGTTCCACTTAACGAGGATAAATTCTTTTTGGAAGCTCATGTTAAATTAAGACCAATTGATTTTGCAACCGATGGTATATATTTATGTGGGTGTGCACATTCACCTAAAGATCTTCGAGAATCAATTGCACAATCTAATGGAGCTGCTGCTCAAGCAGTAAAAATTCTAAGTGCTGAAAAAATTGTAACATCTGGGCTTGTAGCCACTGTAATAGAAGAAAATTGCATTGGTTGTGGAAGTTGCCTTGAAGTCTGTCAATTCAACGCTATTGAGTTAATAAAGACAGAAAGAACGTTCGAAGATATCACAATGACTATAAAGAAATCTCATGTTAATCCTGCGCTTTGTAAGGGATGTGGTACGTGTGGTGTTCAATGCCCTAATTCAACAATTATAATTAAGCATTTTGGTTTTGAGCAGATAAATGCTATGATTTCTGCACTTTTAGTTCAAGATTAAATTATAATTAATAAAAGAAAATGAGCGTATTGATAAGTAAAGAAAAGAAAGTAAAAAATAAGGAATTTCATCCAAATATCCTATGTTTTTGTTGTAATTGGTGTAGTTATGCTGGAGCAGATTTAGCTGGAGTTTCACGATTTCAATATCCTTCCACAATTAGAATAGTACGTGTAATGTGTTCCGGAAGAGTAGACCCCTCTTTCATTTTAGAGGCGTTTAAGGATGGTATTGATGGAGTCATTGTGACAGGATGTCATATTGGTGACTGTCACTATCTGAAAGGAAATGAATTTGCGAGAGATAGATTTGAACGTTTTCAAAAAACTCTAAAATTATTTAACCTTGATAAGAGATTTAGACTTGAATGGGTTAGCGCATCTGAAGGAAAACGATTTGCTGAAATCATTACAGAATTCACAAACCAAATTAAAGAACTAGGTCCCTTGAGACTAATTTAAAAACAGCTTATTATTGATAAATATTAACAAATTTAATATTAATTAGAGAATTACTACTCTTTTTCCTATTATTTTAAAGATTTATAAATTTTGTAAGTTTAAATTTTAAACTTAAATGTAGATACTTTTTCCATTATCTACATGAAATACATGATTCTTGATCAATCTCACAAATCTCAATGAGTGATGTGTCAGAAATAGATCATTATACCAATTTATTATCATCAGGAATAAACATAATGTAGATAATGGACAATTAAAAAATTTTTTCCTACTCAAATCCATCATTCCCAGAAGAAAACTTTTCAATCTAGACCCTTTTCTCATAAATCTCTAACAAAAACGAATAAAACATTCAGAAAGGCTAAAGAAAGATGGAAATTATGACTGATTAGGAAAAAACCAACGTAACAAATGTTTGGACCTGATCATTCACAAAGTGAAACATGTCGAATTTCGATCATTTATCATAAAAATATTTATATAATTACATTTCTTTATTTTTTATTCAACGGAAAAAAAGAAGCGGAAAACAAACCATCAAAAAAATTAGGAAGTGTTAAATAATGGAGGGATCAGTGTTAGTTATTGGTGGTGGGATAGCAGGGATACAAACTTCTTTAGACTTAACTGAATTAGGCTTTAAAGTTTATTTAGTAGAAAAGACACCTTCAATTGGAGGAAGAATGGCTCAACTTGATAAAACCTTTCCTACAAACGATTGCAGTTTATGTATTCTTGCACCTAAAATGGTAGAAGTATTTAGAAATCCTAACATTGAATTAATGACTTATCATGAAGTTCAAAAAGTTTCTGGAAAGCTAGGTAATTTTGTGGTTACAGTCCTTAAGAAACCTCGTTATATTGACGAGTCTAAATGTAAAGGATGTGGTGACTGTGCTGTTAAATGTCCAAAGATTGAATCCCCTAACATCTTTGATATGAATCTAGGTAAAAGAAAATCTGTTTACATTCCTTTTCCTCAAGCAGTACCTCCTGTATATTTAATTGACTCTGAGTTATGCTTAAAACTCACTAAAGGATTATGCGGGGTTTGTGAGAAAGTTTGTAAGGCAGAAGCAATAGATTATGAACAAAAACCTCAAGAAATCAAATTAAACGTTGGTGCTATCGTAGTTGCTACTGGATATGATGTGTTAGGAGAAGAGTTAACCTCAAGATGGGGTTATAATTATAAAAATGTGGTAAGTGCTTTAGAATATGAACGAATATTATCAGCCTCTGGACCATTTGAGGGTCATATTTTACGACCTAGTGATGAGACCGAGCCAGAAATAATCGCATTTATTCAGTGTGCAGGATCAAGGGATATACGTGAGGGAATTCCCTATTGTTCATCAGTATGTTGTATGTATAGTGCCAAAGAAGCGATCATAACTCGGGAACACTCTGAAAACTCAAAGTGTTTTGTATTTAGGCATGATGTTAGAGCTTACGGTAAAAATTTTTATGAATTTACC
>JAHQWI010000078.1 GCA_029856085.1 Promethearchaeia archaeon
GAGTAAGGATCTATTTCATATTTAATAACCTGAATAAGCTTTACCGAAACAATATAGAAAAGGAACTAGGATCATACATGGGAAAAACAACAATCCAAACGCAGGTAAAAGAGCATCCGCGCTCATTTGAAATCCAGCTACTAGTGAAGCTGAGAGGATTAAATCTGTTATAATAACCGCAATAAAATATCCAAAGATTTGCCACTGTGTCCTTTTTTCAAAATAACGCTGATCTTTTGTTTGTATTCCAGCTCTTTGAACTTGTTTCATCTGATCTCGTGGAACTTTAGAAACTCTACCTATATCAAATCTCTTAAGATTTCGTAGATGTTGAATCCCTTTCACTTCAGTAATGAAATTATTTGTTAGATATAAAGCGTTCAATTTACGAACATTTTCCAAACCCTTTATTTCCCTAATAGTGTTTTTTTCAAGATTTAAGACCATTAGTTCAGGTAAATTATCTAATCCCTTAATCTCAGCAATATTGTTAATGTTCAAGTTTAAGAAACGCAATTTTTTAAGAGTATCAAGTCCTTTAATCTCAGTAATCCCATTTCTAGAGAGATCTAAACTATTCAAATTCGAAAGGTTTTCAAGTCCTTTTATTTCAGTAATACCATTTCCGGAGAGATTCAAGGTTACTAAACCTTGTAAGTTTTCAAGCGCTTTAATTTCTCGTATGTTATTATTCGAGAGATCCAGACTTGCTAAATATGGAATATTTTGAAGGCCTTCAATTTCATCAATGCTATTTATTCCTTTGTTTCTTAATGTTAAGATATTCTTCTTAACCCTATAAGCTCTACCTCTAAAAGTTACTAATGACATTTCACTCATTTAATATAGTGATTGTGGATAACTTAAATTATACTATATTATTCAACTCATAAATATATAATGTTTTTTCAAAAAGATTAAATAAAAATTTGAATTGATTAATGTATTAAAATTATAAAAGGGTGTACAATAAGGAATATGGCAAATAAAAGAGTTTTAATTGTTTTTTCTTCAACATATGGGTATGTAGCAGAGATAGCACATGAGATTTCCAAAACCTTAGAAGAAAAAGGATTAGCAGTGGATCTTACGGATCTCAGAAAAACCAGAAGGAATAATTGGCCATATATGGAACAGTATGATGGGATTTTAGCCGGTTCTTGCTCGGGAAATACTATCTCATTTGGTGTTCAAGGAGATGGTAGAAACACTATAAGAAAAGAACTAAGAAATTTTTTCAATATAAACATTCAAGAAATTATCCAAAAGAATAAGTTTCTAGGAGTATTTAGGAGCAATCCTTTTGATCTGCCCGTTATTATTAGTCCTGAGCCAGTAGATGCTTTTTTTGAACAAGTTTTAATTGAAAGGTATGGTTTTAAACCGCCTATTTGTGCAGTTTTTGGTCCAGTTATAGATTTCTCACGTTCCTCGAAATTTAAATATGAAACAAAACTAGATTTAAGGAAAAAGGTAAAAATGCTTTCGAAGCGTACTGGAATTGAATTTGATATGAAAGGCTATAATGATTTTCGCGATTGGGATCGAATTCATAAATTTTCCATAAGATTTGCAGAAATGATTGATTCTTCGCTAATATCTAGTGACTCCGTTAACCATTGCCCCAATTGCGGTGGTAAAATAGAATCCTCATGGAAGTTCTGCGTAAATTGTATGCACAAACTTAAGTAAAATTAGAAATAAAAATTAAAAAAAATATTTTAATATCTTGTTCTTGTTGCTTGAATTCGAAGTTTAGCTTTAGTATTTTCTTTCTCGTCTTGTAATATAACGTATTGAGTTTTTGATGGCAAATTTATTTCAAATTCTTGTTCAGCAACAGTTTCATCTTTTTTCAGGTGATCCATTTCCCTTAAAATCACTTTTAGTTTTTCTATGGCGGGGTCATCTACTTTTACCGTTTTGAATTGGCTCCAGAGGGACATATCAGCACGACTAGTAAATTCCTGGTTTTTTTGCAATTTGATGGTACCCTTATTTGGAAATCTAGCTTTAAAAACCTTAGGACCATCTACTTTAAAATAAAATTCTCCACGCCATCCTAAAATATCATAATCTTTCAGAGTTTTCAAACTCATTAATTCTATACTGATTAAATAACGTTCTTTTTCTTCACCTACTTGATCTTGCGTAAATGCTTGATCTTTGGCATGAGTTTTCTTAGATTTAGCATAATAGCGTCTTGGAATTTTTTAACCACCTTTATTTTTGATTTATATTGATAATGATTGTTAGAATTTCATATGGTGATAAAGTATATATGTTTTTTTAGTAATATTATTAAATTTTTAATAGCACACGATAAGAAATTATTAAATTTTAAATTCATAAATTTCCATAGTAATTATAATGATTTTTATAGCATTAGATGATTTAACACAATTATCTGGAATCTTTGGATTTATTGCCGTTATTATTGCTTGGTTTTATGGTGTAATAGTACTCATTAAATACATTAAGACAAAAGAAAAAATGTTATTTTACTTCTTCTTAGCGATTATTTTTACAATGTCTCCATGGTATCCTAGTGGTTTGGGGTATATATACTGGCTGTTCACACGTCAAGAAATAGCTTATCAAGTCTACGTTCTGTTAGGGACAATAGGAGTGCCTATAGCCTTGTATTCGTGGCTTCAAATTTATATGCCGACTTTACACGCAAAAAAGAAAGAACCTGTAACATTAGTTATAATATTTTTATCAATAGCATTTTATATCTATCTGTTCTATTTCGTTTTTTTTGCTCCAGGGGCACCTATTGATGGTGTTATCGGTATTAAAAGAAATCCAGTCGATATTGATTATAAAGGATTTATTTTAGTGTTTCTAGCAATTTCTCTGCTTATCAGTACTATTACAGGTAACGATTTCTCTATTGCCTCACTTAAAGTGAGAGATAATCCAACAATTAAATGGAAGGGAAGGTTCTTAATAATTTCATTCAACTTATTTGCAATTGGTGCAATTGGAGATGGATTTATCACTTTAACGCCAGTAACATTAATAATATTCAGAACATTTATGATGATTTCTAGTACAACTTATTACATCGGCTTTATTTTACCTAAATGGATGAGAAATCTTCTTTCATTGGAATAATCCAATTATCTAAACCTCTTTTTTTTATTTATAATTTATAATAAGAACAGCCCCTAGAACTATAATGCCCCCAAGTATATTCCATCCTACAATAGTTTCACTTCTTTGAAGTAAGATGGAGAATAATAGAGTAATAAAAGGTTCGATATATAAAAACGATGCTACTTTTGAGGATTTTAAATTTGACTGGGAATTTTGCCAGATATAGTAGCCCAAAATATAACATAAAATTCCAATATACAGGATACACAAGATTAGAATTATATTAAAGGAATTAGTAATAAAGATCAATAATTCATTGTTTATTACTACAAAAATAAACAACTCAATTGTTCCCAAATATGCAATATATTTTAACATAACTAAACTAGAATTACTTTGTGTAACTTTTTTGGTTAGAGTAGAATAAACTGCCCACAAGAAAGGAGTTATAAGTGCAAACAAATATCCAATAAAGTTGGGGTCCTCTGGAGTAAGTGTCTTTAGATTACCACCCGTTATCAAGAGAAACCCTCCAATAGAAGCAATAACAAACCCAATAACTTTGGTTAAATTTAAATTCTCTTTGAAAAAGATCAATGCTAAAACTGTAATAACAATAGGAGCTAATAGACATACAAATAAAGCAGGTAGGGAAGGACCAATTATCTCAATGGCTGAGTATTGGGCAAAGAAGAAAAAGGAAACCCCCGTAAAACTAGCAAGAATAAGTAGAATCCAATCGTTTTTTGAGAAGCTAATTTTTTTAAAATCATTTTTATTGAATTTCTTTTTTCTTATTATTTTGAGATAGATATCGATAATTATAAATATAAGAGACACAACTATAAATCGATATAAAGCGATAGAGAGAGGAGGCATAATTTCTACTGCGATATCAACTACTACAAATGAAAAACTCCAAATTATAACCATAAACACTAATTGTAAATAAATTACTAACATTAGGTAGATTTATGCTGATGATAATAACAGATCAAAATACTGCTTTAAAATGATTTATTAATAATTATAAATTACGAACTATAATAATTCTTTTCGGAAAGAATTCAGTTGAAAAAAATTAGCTATAATTTGCGAATTGGAATTGTTGGAAATAAGGATTATAACAAAGATATTTTTTTTGAAAACTTGAGGGATTTTGCAATAGATACCAAGATTTCAGATGAATTTTCAGAATTTTTCATTATTTTTAAACAAATTCCAATTAGAGTAAAGATATTTTTAGCAGTAGATCTTGAAGAAATAATTAAAAATTTTGATAAAATAGAGAAACTAGATGCAATTATACTTACCATAGATGTATCTGATACAAAATCGATTTACCAGTATTATAAAAACATAATTGAAGAATTTAACGATACCTATTATTTTCAAGGAATCTCTATTCTCGTAGGAATAGATACCTCTCAACTATTCAAAAAGAAAGCTTCAAAAAATATTAGGGTAAGTAGATATAGTTTAGAAGACATGACAAAATATCTGAATTTAATATACTGTTATGAAATCTACAATAAAAAGGGAGATGTTGCTGAAATTTACAAGAAGATTTTTAACGATTTCACTTTCAGGTTTAGATATTCTAGTCAAGATCTATTTGAAAAAGCAAGAATATATGGAGAAACACTGGTACGGGAGTGTAATAAAAAATTAAAATATTTTTGATCTTATTTTATAGCATTTTATGGTAAAAAAGAGATAAGTTATAAAAACAATATAATACATTTTAAGATATATTTTAAAATATGAGATTTTTATTTAAAATCGATATTTTGGAGTTGATGAAACTAAAATGGGAGAACCAAATGGTATGTTAACCATTGAGAAAACTGAGGGACGCCGGAAATGTCCAAGCTGTAGTGAAGAAAACAATTATATGATCCATGAATCTACAGATAAATCAAATATTATTAATGATTATCCAAGAGTTTATGGCAAGAAGTACCGGTGTGGCAGATGCGGACAGGAGTGGCGAGAAAAATAATGTATTAATTGGTTTCTTTAATTTTTTTTATCCTTTTTAAGATTATGGTACATTTAATTAATGGATTCATCTTTAACTGTAAATTAGTTCTCAAAATAACATAATTTAGGCTTACTCTTCTTTTTATTTTTTACTTTTTTCAAATTTACACAAGATAATATTTCCAATAATACGTTCTAATAATACTAAAAATAGCTTAAATCATAACATTTTAAATTATATAAAGACAAAATAAATATTGTTCCTTAGACAAAATAATTTTATTTCATTATTAGAAAGGGGATAGAAAAATTATGGATATTGCAAGATTTCTACAAATTTATATAATTCAAGGAGGTTTTGCATTATTTTTCCTGTACATGGCATATATAGTATTAAAAAGAGGTAAAAAAAGAGCTAATCTTTACTTGAGTGGTTTTTATCTTTCTAATACGATTGGTGCAATTATAAATATCATTTATGCAAATATTTTTGAAGAAACTATTGTTTACATCTTGCATTTTGCAACATATTATTTTCTTTGTTTTTCATTGGCTTTTTTGCTTATTTTTATATTAATTCTTCTAAAACCGCCTAGTAAAATTAATAAAAGAATCCAATTTCTATTTTTATTCCTATTTGGGCTCATTTTATTAGGTTTATTATTTATACCGAGTGGAATAATAATAAATCAAAGTACAAATTGGAAACCCGATTGGAGTTGGATTTTCTTAATTTGTTCAATCATAGTTTGTAGTGGCATGGCTATTTTTCCTATAAGTTACTATTCTATAAAAGTATATAAAAAGCTTGGAAATGTACAATTAAAAAAGAAATGGAAATATTTTTTAATTGGTGTATCTGCATATTTCTTTCTTTACTATGGAACATCATTATCTAATACATTAAATAATGATACATTTAGATTCATTTGGTCACTTATATCCTTACCGACTCTCCTTTCATTATATTTGATATATCATGGTGTAGGACGTCAACTTGAATAAAGGTACCTTTTTTTTTTATGAAAAGAATAAAGTAGTATTTTTACTGTTAGGAAAAAAGCAATAATAATAAATATAGAATGATAGATTGTTACATTAACTAATTATATTTAAAAATTTAATGTGGTTTTATCATGACTCTTTATGAAATGTCAATATCAAGAGCAATAACTGTGTATGTAGCTCAAGGATTTATTTGCTTTTTTTTTATATTTTTAGCATATAAAATCCTTAAAAGAGACAGAAAACGATTAAACATAATCTTTTCAGGATTCTATTTATCTGCCGCCTTTGGATTATTTATGAATTTCATATATGCTCCACTTGATCCGTTGGAATTTGAACCTGTTATCTTGTTTATGAATTATATAACGAATTTTGGGATTTTTTATTCAATTATATTTCTCGTAGTTTTTGACTTAATACTATTAAAATCAGAAAAAGTCGTTACTCCCATAAAACAATTAGTAATTCTCTTAACTTATGGTATCGCCATGTTTTGTATGATTTTTTTCGTCTACGTTGAAGGATTGGGTGTAGAGATTGATCC
>JAHQWI010000079.1 GCA_029856085.1 Promethearchaeia archaeon
TTTTTGAAATAATAACTCAAGAATGAAATATTTACATTTCTTCAATCGCATACCTCGGACATGAATCTAAGCATAACAAACAGCCAATACACTTCTCATATGAGAATTCTAATCTCTCATCCCCGTTGAAATGTAACGCCTCGGTCGGACATAAAGAAATACAACTTCCGCAATCTATACATTTTTCAATGTCCACTATTACCCGCCCCTTTTTATTTACGATTATATTGCCTTCAATAAGTGACTCAGTTATAGTTTTCACTTTTTCTTCAGGAATATCCAATAACAAATTTATTCCCGCTGAACCTGTGGAAAATTTTAATATATTAAAAGTAATATCGTACTTGAGTATGTCATTGACAATTTTCGAATAATCATCAATATCCTTAACTAATCCGAAGGGAATCGATATATTAATAATCGTCATCTTTTACATCAACTCCTCCGATGTGATTATTCCGACTACTTTTTTGTTTTTATCAATAACAGGTAACGCAGAAATATTATTTTGTCTCATTTTTCTTGCAGCATTTCCTATTGGCTCATCATTAAATGTTGTAACCACACGTTTAGTAATAATTGAATTTAAATCATTTTTTTCGTTCGCAATTGCCTTAGTAATATCGAAACTTGTTACAATCCCTTTTAAGTTATTCTCTCTATCAGTGATTACAATATGGTTAACATTTCCACTAATTATTTTTTGGGCAACCACTTTAATATCACAATCCTCATAACAGATTTCTGCTTTTTTCTTCAAATCCTTTACAAATTTTAATTTTATAGTTTGTTTCATTGGTTTAAAGACTGTATCTGTTTGTAATGTTTCGGCAGGAGGATTTAAATAGAATTTTCCATTTTGAATCCATTTTTTGAGAGTATTTGCAATTTTACGAGAATGATAAAATGAAGATAACGATGAACATTTTACTTTTTTACCATCCAATTCTATATATTCACTTCTCAATTCTTTATAGTTAATTCGTCTCAGTTTTGGGCGATCTCTCCTTGGTATTCCATAATCTACAATATCAGTAAAAAGTTCCTCATCACTAATTGCAGTTTTTTTAGCTAAGCCTTCATTTAAGATAGGGATTGGTATTCCAAGACCTACAAATAAAGACGTGCCATAATTTTCATAAGATACACCTCGTAAATATTCAGCACTCATTTGTTTTAAATCACCCTTTACAAATAATGTTCCAAATTGATTAGTGGGGCTATGTTGAGTACCTTCGCCAATTACGTATCCAATTCCCCCACCTAAGAATATTCTAGTTCCAATTCCTATAGTTTCATAATCAGGATCGTTACTTAATGGACTTAAGCAACCTGCTCCCGCATAATGAGCATTTCCATAATGAGGCAATAATTTACCCATATATGTATATAATGTCTTATCAGAGCTATTTACAGCACAAACATATCTTTGATATGCATTTCTTGGGTTACATAAAATTGCTTGATTCATATCGTCTATAGTAAATTGTGTATCTACTTCTGCGAGGGGATAACAATCCGTTGTATAAGAATTGCCTCTTAATCGTATAGGCTTCCCTGCAACAAGATCCTCAATCAGATGACCACCACCATATTCAAAGCGCTTTACATCTGACATTCTAGTGCACCCAATATAACAATCAACAGCGGCATTTCCATGGTATGCATGTACATCATTTAACCATAAATGCTCAAACTTAATAGGAGGATCAGAATGTCCAAAATTCAAAAATGCTCCACTAGAACACATCGGCCCAAAAGTTCCAGTTGTTACAACATCGATCTCCTCAGCAGCAACTTTAACTCCATTATCTTCTACATATTTTACCATTTCTTCAGCAGTTAATACCACTACATCGCCATTTTTAATTTTTTCATTAATTTCTGTATATGTTTTAGTCAAAATATCACCTAATTTTTCCTATAATATGCTTTATACGCACATTTTGTGTAGATTATACTGTTGTTTTTAATATGAATATCTCCAATATAAATATTAAATATAGTAATTATGCATGAGCCGCATAAAATATATTAGAATTGTATATTTTTGATACGTAACAAATTTTATGGAGCGGAATCAAATTATAAATAATGTTTTAGATTATTCTAACCCCCCTATAACTTTGAATCGATTAATCTCGAGTCTAATTTTAAAATTTTTTAAGCTTTCAATATGAACATGATTTATCAAAAAACTTTTTAGTGTATTTATCATATGATAAAAAGATGATGAATATGATGGATGATATAACAATTAAAGAAGGATGGATGTATGGTGGTTGGAGAGCACCAGAAAACCTGTGGAGAGGTATGACAACATCAATTCACGATGATAGCGTAGCGAAAAAAGTTGGTATGCGTGGGGGTACGATTCCGGGAACGATCCACTTAAGTTTGTTCGCACCTGTAGCTCTCAAGATGTTTGGGGATAGATGGTTTGAGAAGGGATCGTTAAGTCTGTATTATACATTTGCTACAACTGACAAAGAAGAAGTAAGGGCAGTTGTTAAGATGCCACCTGAAGGAGCTCAAGACATTCAGGTTGAAGCTCGGATAGAGATGCGTGATGGCAAAGTAGTTGCTACGGGAACATTAGCAGTGGGAGAACCAGAGGATTTATCTTACATACGTGCTTTAGAACTTAAAAACAGTAAACCTGAGGATCTACGTATTTTATCAGGTTTTAAGGTAGGAGATGATCTTATATCACAAGGTGTATTAGTAACTCAAGATGTTGCAGATAAAGGATTAAAAGCTATAACAGATCATCTGGATTATTATAAAGGAGAATCACCATGGGGGAATTCTATATTATCACCTACTGCCATGTTTGGTGTTATGTCTCTAGGATCTAATACATTAGATACCGCAAGAAGTAATGCTGTGCCTTTTTACGGAGCTACTGAAGTGAAAAATATTGCAGGACCAGCAATGGTTGGAATTCCATATATAGCAACTGGAAAAATTGCCTGTGTTGGTGTAAGTCGCAAGACAGAGTACTACTGGATTGATACTTTTTTAGAAGAAAAAGAGACTGGAAAAAAAATAGCTTCAATGCGGCACCTGAATCGTTTTATGAAAGCAGGATCTTCCCTTTATGAAAATCAATAACCAATAGTAAATCCTCTCAGAAGCATTCATTTAATTAAAAAAATCAAAAAAGTCTCCTCGTGTTTTCTTTACTTTAGTTATACTTTTTTTTCATTTTATCCATACTTCGATTAGTTAAATTCTCCCGAGCTTAAGTAAGATCTTATGATAAATTATCCTCTTTCAAGAGAAATGGAAGAAGATACATAATATTTTACTTTATCTTTCAAATAAAGAAGATATTCAGAATAATTTATATTCTTATTTTGTTTTCAACAATTACCTAAAGCTTAATTAAATACATTATGGCAGAAAGTACAAAATCTAAGATGTCGTCTGAACGAAGTATAATCGCGATATTTTTATTGATCCTGACTACAATATTATGGGGTACATCTTTTATAATCACGAAAAACATTACTGAAGATGTTCCTATCTTTTTTTATATAGGCCTAAGATTCGCAATTGCTCTTATAGGATTTATACCATTGTTCCCTCACCTAAAATACCTTAATAAGAGGATTCTTTTAATGGGTTTGGGAACGGGAATGCTTTATTTTTTTGGTTTTGCGATTCAAACAATTGGACTTCAAACGACAACAGCAGGGAAAACAGGTTTTGTTACTGGATTGAGTGTTATTGTTGTACCTTTTATTGCATGGCTTGGATTTAAAAAGCCACTAAACAAAAGAATTTGGGCAGCTGTTATCTTATCTATTGGGGGTATGGCTTTTTTATTATTAGAAGGTGCCTCTGGAATAATTATTGGCGATTTAATAGTCTTAATTTGTGCATTTTTTTGGGCATTTTATATAATTTATAATGATAAATTCGTTCGGCTTGTAGATATCTATAATTATTCGATTGTTCAAATTGTCGTGATATGTTCTACAGGGTTTATATGTTCATTTTTGATTCAAGAATCTTATGGGTCATTCTCATATTCTCCTGATTTTTGGTATGTAATGACTTATATGGGAATTGGAGTTATGACATTTGCAATCCTATTTCAAAATTGGAGTCAACAACATGTAGCGCCCACTCAAACAGCAATCATATTTTCTCTTGAACCTGTTTTTGCTGCTTTATTTGGATTCCTTATTGGAAATGAAATCCTATCAGCATTTGGTTGGGTAGGTTGTGGGTTGATTTTTGTTGCAATTCTTATAACCGTTTTAAAAAATACGAATAATACAGAAGAAAATAAGGAGATTTCAATTTAAACAAGTTAAATAGTTTGAATTTGCGTAGAATCTTCATTTTGACTCATTTTTAGTATAATTTCAAACTTAATATGTACGGAAATCCAAAAATTTTTACTAAAAAACATATTTAAATAATTAAAAAGTTATTAATATTCTAAATAAGGGTTGTTTTATCGGCAACTATATCTTATTAGGTAAATTTTATAATTGAATTTTTAATTAAAATAATCAGATAATTGTGGTATGATACGTGTCCGCACCTAAATTAAAACCAAAAGATCTAACTATATGTAATAAGTGCGGCAATGTAATGATCACGAGAAAAATTCGTACTAACAATTCTAATGAAATTGAATTTCAACAAATCCTTCAATGTATCGTTTGTCGGCACTGGATTTCCGCTGAATGATATTTTGAAATGTTTACTACATTTATATTTTAACGATTAAATCTCTATATAACTCAAAATAAAAATCAATATATTAAAGAGACTAAATTAGATTTTGTCGTAATTTGAATTAATACCCGTAAAAGTTTTGGAATATTATTTGTTATAAAAACCATTTCTTTTTGTGTATATTCATATTACGTTATATGAGAACATATATAAAATATAATCAGTTGATTTTTAAGTTAGAAATCCTAATTAAATGTAGGAAGGGAAATTTAAACATTTATTCGTTTGAGGCAAACTGCGTAAACATTGGATTTCGCCCTCTATTAAACTCTCTGAGTTTAATTCTCTCCCTGATTTTATTAATTTGGCGCGGTTTCCTTTTTCCCTTACCTTTTTCCCCTGCCTTTTCTTTTAAGATATATTTTTCTTAGATGATGGCAATTCTTTTAAGAATTAAGAAGAATACATTGTAGATTAGATTATTAACTCATCTATTTTTAATTTTAACCCATCTTCAGCTGCAATTATTTTCTTGATATTTGTTTGTTCTTGCAATTTGTTTACCTGACTTGGAACAAAATTTCTATTTGACCGTGGACCATCCATGTAGGAGCCAAAATGAGTTATAATTAGACTATCTAATGGTGGATCGATTTTATTTAAATAAGGGATAACCTCATCAGTACATACATGTCTTTTACAGGTTACTGAATCAGGACGTAAAAGGTTTAAAATAAGAATGTTTACACCGGAATACTGATTAGAAAAAGTCTCAAATATCTTGGTATCGCTAGTATAGGCTATAGAATAATCTTTAAGTATTAATTTTATACCAAAACCTTCATTATTAGGTGAGTGAACAACTCTAGTTCCGACGATTTCTACTTCATTGTAATTTAACATATCACCTGCTTTAAATCTCACGACTTTCTCAAGCATATTCAGATGATAATCAGAGATTAAACTAATCACTTCTGGAGTGGTAAGCAATATTCCTTTTTTGAGATAATTGTAATTTTTATCATGCAGTATTTCTCTTGAGCTTTCTATAATTGCGCTGATATCATTATAATGATCTACATGTGCGTGAGTTATAATAAACAACTCTGTTTTCAAGGGATCTTCCTCATATTGATTGAGTCGTACAATAGCTCCTGGTCCAGGGTCAATATGGGCTTGCACTCCGTTAATCTTTAATAAAAATCCGCCTGTTGCTCGATGTTGAGTTCGGATATGGTGCCTTCCCCCACCAGATCCAAGAATAACCAGCTTATCTTTCATGATTCCTTAATTCTGTATTTTAGATTTAATATTTACTAACTTCAATCAATTTTTTTGTTAATAATTCAAATGGTTTTTCAATATTGTATCCTGATTTCGCAGAAGTTTTAATATAATCAATCATATTAAAGGTGTTCTTGATGTGAAGAGCGCTATCATCATCCACAGCCACAACATCTTCTAAATCATTTTTAGACCCAACCAAAATGATTGGTAAATTGATATCATGAAGTCTAGCAATATTCACCCATTCTAGTAATTCACCTATTTTGGGCATTTTGGTTAAATCCACCAACAAAATTGCGCCCCGAGCACCCATAACATAATTTTCAAGAAGGTATCTGAATCTTTTTTGACCTCCTAAATCCCAAAGCTGTAGAGTGCAGCGTGTATCATCGAGCTTCATTTCTTTGATGAAAAACTCAACACCAACAGTCATTATTGTGCTATCATCAAATAAACCGTCGACATATCGCCTTAGTAGAGATGTCTTCCCAGCTCCGCCTTCACCGCAGATAAGTATTTTGAATAAGTAATTACGCATTAGTTTTTTCTAAAAAGTTATGAATAGGTATCTGATATATAATAGAAATTAAAACATCTATTTATTTTAATACATTTAAATTTACTACATTTCAATAT
>JAHQWI010000080.1 GCA_029856085.1 Promethearchaeia archaeon
GTTTAGCAGATACAGACAAGAAACCGGTAAAATTTTGCGCTTCCTGCTTAAAACAATTGAAAACAAGTGTATAGGACTAAACTTTTTCTTTTAAAACCGTTTCTCAAATTTTTGGTAAAGTTCTTCACTTAATCTCAAGATTTTCTTATAATTTTTAACCAGCTTTATCAGATCATTTGGAATATTTTTCATACCAAAATAAGCTCCTGCTAAACTCCCTCCTATTGCCCCAACTGTATCACTATCCCCACCCGCAGTCGCAAGCTCAAAAATACAATCTTCAAATGAAGATAATCTATTTAAAAAGATAAAGAGCGAACATATTACGGTGCTTATTGCATATGGATGCACAAAAGCTTGACCTAAATATTGTTCAATAAAATATGGAGATTTCACACCCGCTTGAGAGAATTTAATCAAACCAGCTTCAATTGGCATATCTAAATTATCTTTTAATTTATATAAAATTTTAATAAATTCTTCCCAAATATCTTCTTGGGAACCAGAAATTGAAGAAATCATAACTTCAAAAAGCTTATCTTTAGAAAAACCCGTTTCTGGACTTTTATCAATTAAATACGCAATCGCTCTAGCAATTACGACAGCACCAGCTGAAGCCGCAGGATGTGAATGAGTAATTATACTCGATTTAATTGCAGTTGTTTTTAATCCCTTTAAATCTTGACTATAAAATAAACCTATCGGAGCTATTCTCATTACAGTCCCATTCCCCCCCGAATTTGAGGCTGCTTCTTTCCATGGCACGTCATATTTTAACTTTCTAATTGAGGATATACAACCATATCCTGGCCCAATTGGAGGATCATCTAACCATCTAACATATTCTTGAATGAAATTATATGTGTTGAATCCATTTCCTTGAATTATTGCTTTTGCTGTATGTATTGTGAGTTGGGTATCATCAGTATAAGTCTTAAAAATATCTCTATATTCTTGAATAAACTCATTGAAATCTTTAAAATAGGAATAAATTTTAGTTCGAAGCTTCCCTTCAAATGGATGGCCTAAAGTATCACCTATGGCAACACCAATTAATGTCCCTTGAAATTTATCTAAAAGATCTATCGACATTGTAAATTAATATTGAGCTTAAGAATATAAAATAGTCAGTTTGAGATCTTTTAACTTTTTGTAAAAATTTTCTCGAATTTTTTCTTTAAATATGGATGAAAATGATATTGCGTAAGTTGTAATAAAAAAGATTCATAAGGTTATTAAAAAATCTTATATAGGAACTTTACTAATTAATCTTTTAATTTACGATTAAATTCGAATAAAGGAGATTCATATGACTAAGATAGACAAATTAAAAAATGTAATTACCGCTATGATAACCCCTTTTAATGAAGATTTTTCTATAGATGAGGAGAAATATAGGGAATTTATTAATTTTCAAATTGAAAACGGTTGTCAACTATTAACTATGGGTACGACTGGTGAAAGTGCGACTTTATCTCATGAAGAACATCATCAAGCTATGGATATTGCGGTTGATGAAGCAAAGAAAAGCGGAAAAGATCCATTTGTTCTAGCAGGAGCGGGTAGTAATTCTACTAAAGAAGCTATTTCTCTAGCTCAATACGCTGAGAAGGTTGGAGCAGATGGTCTATTAATAGTTGTGCCTTATTATAATAAACCCGTTCAACATTCTTTGATTGATCATTTTTCCTTAATTGCTGATTCTGTTTCTTTACCAATAATACTATATAATGTCCCTAGTAGAACTGGGAGAAATTTAGAACCTGAGACTGTTTCAACATTAGCACATTCTAAAGATAATATTATAGGAATAAAATGTGCCAGTGGAAATATCGACCAAATAACAAAAATCATTAAAACTACACCTGATGATTTTATAGTTCTAAGCGGAGATGATGGCATGACATATCATATAATGGCTTTGGGGGGAAAAGGAGCTATTAGCGTTGCCTCAAATATTATCCCTTCAAAAATGGTTGAATTTACTAAAAGCATGTTAAACAATGAATGGAGAATAGCAAGAGATATGCAACTTGAGTTATATGATTTGTTCAAAGTATTATTTATTGAAACAAATCCCGGACCAGTCAAATACGCAGCGGATGTAATGAACTTAATGAATATCAGAATGAGATTGCCTTTAACTCCACCCTTAAAAGAAAATCAGAAAAAAATAAAAACTGTTCTTAAAGATTTAAATTTAATTTAACAAAATATCTGGAGGGTTTTTTAATGATTAAATTATTAATTTTTGGGCCAACGGGCTCAATGGGTAAATTAATTACTAAATTAGCATTAGAAGATAAAGAAATTGATGTTGTTGCTGCCTTTGATGTAACTAATATAGGTGAAGAATTAGCGTATATCGCAGGTGTGAAAGATCCTAATAACATAAAAATAAGTGATGTGAAATATCTCACAGAAGTTATTTCTCAAACAAAACCTAATGTAGCTATAGATTTCACAATTGCCCCCGCTACTGAAAAAAATTGCTTGATCTGTGCTGAAAATGGAATTAGATGTGTTATCGGAACTACAGCTTTATCTAAAGAATTTTTTGATAAATTCGAGGAATTAATTAAGAAATATCATTCTCCCGCAGTATTTTCGCCAAATATGGCAACTGGTGTGAATGTTCTTTTTAAAGTAGCATCCATATTGACAAGCTTTTTAGCAGATTGGGATATTGAAGTAATTGAAACGCACCACCATAGAAAAATTGATGCTCCTAGTGGAACTGCATTAAAAATAGGGCAGGTTATAAGCGATACATTAGGTTCTGATTTTGAAACGATCGCGAAATTTGGAAGACAACGAGGCCCCAATAAACGTACAATAGGTGCAAAAGAGGAGATTGGAATTCACTCAATTCGTGGTGGTGATATTGTAGGAGATCATATAATTTTATATGCTGGACCAGGTGAAAGAATTGAATTAAAACATCAAGCTCATAGTCGAGAATGTTTTGCTAATGGTTCAATTAAAGCAATTAAATTCATAGCTAATGCAAAAGAAGATAAAATTTATTCAACCGACGAAGTGTTAGGGCTTTAGAGTGAGATAAAATTATAAAGGCTATCAGTGCAGATCAGTATTATCATTAATCATCTTAGTATTAATACTAAGTATAAATTTCATTATGCCAACACTTCATCGAGACTATTAAGAGGTATCCAGCCCAAATAATCCCACTTCTTATAATCTTATCTCAATATAATAATGTTAAATTAAAGTTTTAATATTTTTCAATTTCATGCTTATCTTAAATGTTCAGGAATTTCTTGATTTCTAGTTAAATCTTCAAAAGTCTCTGCCTCGCGAATTTTAAATACTTGACCTTTATCTATTAAAATCTCTGCAGGCCTAGGTCTAGAATTATATGAACTACTCATAGTAAAACCATAGGCACCAGTATCAAGTATAGCAAGATAATCTCCCTCCTCTAACTTCGGCAATTTCCTTTCTTTGCCAATTATATCACCTGATTCACAAATAGGTCCAACAATGTCATAAATTACTGTCTCCTCTTTTTCTTTTTTATTGCATGTGATTATATGATGATAAGAACCATACATGATGGGTCGTAATAAAATATTAAACCCCGCATTTGTGCCAGCAAACATTTTAAAACTATTATCTTTAATTGTATTTATTTGGGTTAAAATTATACACGCTTCTGCCGATAAATAACGCCCTGGTTCTATTATCAACTCAGGTTCTCCAAAATTCCCTTTCTCAACTAGTTCTTTAAACTTCTTAAGGACTATAGTTTTATAAAGTTCTAAATCTAATGGATCTTCTTCTGGTCGATATGGTATTCCCAAGCCTCCACCAAAATCGAGAAACTCAAATGTAATATCAAGAGTATCAGCTAACTTCATGATAATTGTTAAATATTTATCTATTGCTTTTTCAAAATCGTATGCATTTATTATTCCAGAGCCAATATGGATATGAGTTCCAAACTTTTTAAAACCGAATTCCTTCGCTTTTGAATATGCTTCGATGACTTGATCATCTAAAATCCCAAATTTAATTGTCTTTCCAGCTGTTATCGTATGAGAATGATGACCCGCCCCGAATTCTGGATTAATTCTAAAAGAAACTATTTCCTTTTCTTTTCCTAAATCATCAAAAATTTTTGCTAATCTTTTCAATTGACTAATGCTATCTAAATTAACTAAAATATCTTTTTCAACAGCAAATTTGAAATCATCATTGGTAAACATATTTCCAGTATAAATGATTTTACTTGGAGAAATATCAGCCTTAAAACATGTATGAATCTCTCCTGTGGATGTACAATCAAAACATGACCCTTCAGAGTCGAGGATTTTTAAAATGGATAAGTTAGAATTTGCTTTCATGGCGTAGTGTATAGAATTATTCTTATATTCAGAATCCAATATACTTTTTAATTTTCTATATCGGTTTCTTATCATCTCTTCACTGATTATATAAATTGGTGTTCCAAAATTTTCAGCAATTTCTATTGTATTCATTTCTGCAAAGTATAAAACCCCATCTCTATATTCTAGACCTTTGTCTTTTAACCAATCAACATATTTCATGAAAATAAACCAAAAACCTTAATTAAATTTCCATTTTTTCAAGAACACCAGTAAAAACCTTATTTACAGGCCCTTCCATAAGAACTGTTTTGCTATATGTGATTCTTAGATCCCCTCCGTCATTATGTATGGTTATCGGTGCATTTTTTTTGAATATCCCGAGAAGAGAACCAGCGACAACCGAAGCGCAAGCACCGGTACCACAAGAATTAGTAATACCCACACCTCTTTCAAATACCCTAACAATAGCTTCTTCATCTGAAATAACTTTTACGAATTCTACATTTACTTTGTTTGGAAATCGCTCATGAGACTCTATTGTAGCTCCATACATGTTTAATTCATCATCATTCAATTGCGTTTTAATAAATATCACTGCGTGTGGATTTCCCATTGATACTGCCGAAAAATTAAAAATTTTATCTAAAATAGCAATTGGTTCGTTAATACATCTGTTTGAAAGACTCTCTGATATAACTGGTATTTTTTCATAATTTAAAATGGGGGGCCCCATATCAATTTGAACACTTGTAACTTTTTCTTCAGTAATGATATTTCTTGCAACCATAATCCCCTTCAATGTTTCAATTTTAATTTCTTCTTTTCTGACGATACTGTTCTCATAAACATATTTAGAAAAACATCTTATCCCATTTCCACACATCTCCGCCTCCGTTCCATCATTATTAAATATTCGCATTTTAATATCTGCTTTATCAGAATTACACACAAAAATTAAACCGTCTGCTCCAATTGAGAAATGAAATTCACATAATTTAATTGCCAATTTTGATTTTTTTTCCTCAAGGATATTCCATTCTATATCATTAATTAAGACATAATCATTTCCTAATCCATGATATTTCTCAAATTCCAAATGTTCTAGAAGTAAAATGCCCATAAATAAATCAACTAATTCTTCTACTCAATAATTTTAAAATGTAATGATATCTGAAAAAAATTTCTGAAATTACAAATAAAGATAAAATGAAAAATTTTAAAATGAGTTATAAAATATCTATTTTAAAAGAATTCGAAGTTATCTAATAATGAATTATAAAAAGATCATTTTAATTTGTTCGCTATTTTTTCTATTAATTCCAATCACTAATGTTAAAGCCTTTATATATACAGATTATATTAAAGATGGGAATTATGCCTTCTTTTTGTTTGATTTACAAGTGGGCAACAATACTCAAATTAGTTTAAATCATGAGGAAAGCGGAAATTTCACTCTTTTCCTATTTAATAAACGACCATCTAAATCATACGTGAAAAGTGATAAATCTCTTGATAATGATATATTCAGTAAATCATCACTTGTTGATTTTAGTGTTGATGATAATCCCTATATAAACTATACTTCTCCAGATACTAAAATCTATTATATAGAAATTATATTAGTTGGTGGGGGGCCAGATACTTATAATCTAACCATCTTACCAAAAGGATATACCGTCACAAGATATTATCTCCCCATTATCCCAGGATTTAGATTGGAGTTCATACTGCTTTCAATTGTATTAGCTTTAGGTACCATATTCATTCTTTCTAAGAAAAGGCTTTCCAGATAGAATAAAACTTTTTATTAATTCTAAAATACATTATTTTAACTTAATAATTGAATCAATGAATATTTCTTTTCGATTTTTAAAAAAACTGAAATTCAATAAGAGAAAGGGTAAATTATATGTATGAAAAAAAACCTTGGTTAAAATTTTATGATAAGCGCGTACCTGAAAGTATTGAGTATCATAGAACTACCATGTACAATGCTTTAGTCAAAACAGCAAATAAATATCCTGATTCTATTGCCTATGATTTTATGGGAAATGAATCAACATATCAACAGCTAATTAGTCAAATTGAACAATGTGCAAAAGCTTTAATTAGTTTAGGGCTTAAAAAAGGAGATAGAATGACAATATCCATGCCCACCACTTCTCAAGGGATTATCTGTTTCTACGCTATTAATAAAATTGGAGCTATTGCTAGTATGATTCATCCTCTTAGTCCACCAAAACAAGTTGAATTCTTTTTAAAAT
>JAHQWI010000081.1 GCA_029856085.1 Promethearchaeia archaeon
CATACGATCTTTGCCCCAGGTGGAGATCGTGCGAGGGCGGTCGTCAAAATGGGCATTATTACAATCTCTCGTATCGCTACTCAAATAATAGCAGTGTTTTCTCTTGATAGAGAGTTAGAATCTCAGTTTGAATTCTTTAATGATGTGAGATTCTTTCCTGATACGATATCTGTTTGCATTAATAAGGTTGATTTACTCGAAGGGGATAGCGATAAAAAAATTGATGAAATGAAAGACCAAATTCAAGAATTTTTTGAAGCTCGAAAAATAGCTATAAATGAATTTTTTACAACATGTGGAGAAACTGTTGAAGACTTCGCAGATGTTGAAAAATTCAACAATAGAGTAGCTGAAATGATACTAGAAATTACAATAAAACAATAAAATTTTCAAAAATCCCTAATTCTTTAAGTTAAAAATTCAACTTTCTTGATCTTTTACTTTTAAAGCTAATTTTATAAAGAGTTTATTTAGATCTAGTTGATATCCAATAAGAGGAGTTAGACTTACCTTTCCTAATTTGTCATCTAGTTGTAAATACCCCATTTTCCTCAAATCCTTCAAATCTTCGATAATATGTTTCTTCTTTCTAATTTCTTTTATATCTTGAATTTTAGCAATACCCAAATTTTTAAGACAGTAAATTAAAGTGCAAAATAACGTTGCAGCTAGTCTTGGTTTACCCTCAAAGGGATTAGCAGAAAAAAAATCAGATGTTTGCATTTCAAATGCCATATACCAACGAGAACTTAAGGGATTAAATCGAATCTGAAGCCCTAATGGTTCAATGTAACTTGATAAGTGGGTAATTAAGTCTTGAAAATATACGGATTCATTTTTACCATGTATATTTAATGCTTTTAGAATTTCTTCTTTAGAAGCACCTATTTGTATTTTATTTGTTTTATTACTTAATAAATGCATTAAAATTGTGAATTCATTCATAATTTTTAACAACTCATTATATATATAAAAAATTCGTCTCCTTTTGGTAATTAATTTTTCCTAATTGGAGTAAATGTAAAAGATATACAAAATTTTCATAAATTCTAATTTGATTTTGATCTCCTTCAAAAATCTCATCAAATGAGCAAGGAAGTTTATTTTTAATATTGTTGTAGAAATTTAACATTTTTTCAGTAAATTTTTGTTCAGGAACTTCTAATAAAAAAGTATCTTTCACTTCTACTTTTTCTATATGTTCAATACTTGTTGGATAACCTCTCTTTACACTTAGCTTATCTCTGGAATATTCAAGAAAATCTAAAGAAAGAGATTCAATATTGAAAGGTTTTATCCAACAATCGTTAAGCAATTGATAAATTTCTGAATCTTCTGGATTTGATTTTAGAAATTTTAAAAAACCTTCCTTTCTATCAATATTATTAATTAAAATTTTTAGTTCTTCAAATTTTTGAATTAGAAGCTGAGAGGCATTCTTATATGTGATAGAATATCTATTAAGATTGCCAGTATTAAGTGAATCCTTTAAATTTTCAAAAATAGGAAACAATTCTACATCTAATAGAGTCACTTCCCCTGTAATAACTTTCGTTTGAATTTCCTCTATTTTTCTATTTATTTCTTCAGAGAAATCTTTATATTCTCCCATCGTTCTATTTTTATTTCTTTTTTATTATTTTTGGTCTAAAAACCGAGGAGATTTCATTTTTACCCGCTCTAGCAATTCCAATTATTTTTTCAGCAAGCAAAAACAATGAAGATGAAGATTTAGGCAAGAACATGAACAATTGGATAGGGTTATGTTCTAATGTTGATTTAATCAATTGATAAGCCACTTCTGAATTTTTTTCATCTAAAAACATACCTGCCTCATCAAACATGCATAGTGGAGATGGTTTAATCTCTTGTAGCGATAATATCAAACAAATTGATATAAGAGAAACTTGCCCCCCGCTTAGTGCAGTAAAAGATTTTAATTGTTCTTTAGAGGTTGCTGCTTTTATATCAACACCAAGATCTTCAAATTTTCCAGTCAGTTCAAGAGAACAATATGACCTTATTTGAGAATCATCAAACTTTTGATTAACTTTAGATTGTAGATTTTCAAGTACAACACTAAATTTATCATAGTATGTTTTTTCTAGTTTACCTTCAGTTTTTATTGCAGCTTTTATATCTTTTTCTAAATCTGTTTGATTTCTATTAATTTCTTTAAGAGATGCTATTATTTGGTCCTTCTCAACTAGAAGTGAATCATCGACATCTAGATAACTTAGTAATTGCTTATCGACTTTTGAAATATCTTCATTTATCAATTCTATTGGACGAATTTCTATAATTTGTTCAGAAATTAAGGGACCTATCTCTGAATTAATTCGTTCAAAATCCCTTCTTTTTGCATCTATTTCTTGGTTAAATGCATTTAATTTAACATTTTCTTGTTCCAAATTTATAGTAATTTGTATACTTCTTTTATCGATTTCATTCTTCCTGTTTTGATATTGAAGTTTATTTTCTTTCAAATTTGTGATATTTTTCTCGATATTCTCAAGTTTATCTTCTACATTTTCTAATTGTCGATAAGTTTCAAAAGCAGATTTGTCTGCTTTTTGAAACTCTTCTTTCTTTTTTTCGTAATCTAATTTAATGATGTTTAATTTATTTTTTTGCTCATTTAACTCCACTTTCACTTCCTTTAGTATATCTGAAGTTTCATCTAATTTCAAATCCCATTTTTTCTTTTCCTCATTTGAAGAAGTCAATTCATTTGGGATCTCATTGAATCTATCATTCCATTTAAAAAAATCAGGGTCAGTTTGTGTCTTTAAATTTCTAATTTTAAATTCTAAATCTTTAAGTTTATCTTTAATTTCAGAATTGTCTTTTTCTAAGTCATGCATCTGTTTATATAATTGATTTTTTTTCGTTGTGATCCTCTGTTTTTGGTTAAAATTATATAAAAGATCGCTAAAAGATTCCTTTTTATTGAATAATTCTTTTTGAATAATATCTAATTTGGATTGTTCAACCCTTAATTCTGAAATCGAATCATTGGTTGATTTAATTTCTGATTCTAATACGTTAGATTGTTCTTTTTGAGTTGCTGCACTTAATAAGCCTTTTAATCTTTTTACATAAGGGGTTTCAAAAACATATTTATAGGATATAATTTGTTCCCCTGCTAAAGTTACGCATTTTCCCTTGAAACCAAGTTTATTATAAAGTTCTCTTCCAGAATGGTAATCCTTAACAACTAAGCAATTCTTTACCTTAGAATATATAACTTTCTTAATATCTAAATCGTCATCGACGACCTTAACAAGCTCAGCTAGATAACCGAGAACCCCATTCGCAGAAATATCTATTAAAGGTTGAATACCTAATTTTTTGGGAAGATATATATTACAATAGGCACCATATTTTTCTTTCAATCTTTTTAATAGAGTTAAAGTGTCCCAATCCTCCGCTACAAAACTATATAATAATTTTTCACCTAGCACAGATTCGATGGCGTAGCTTAATTCATCACCATACTTTAAATATTCAATTAAGGGGCCCTTAACTTTCAAATCTCTCCTATTAATCTCATCCTTAAGAATTGAAATACTTGAAGGAAGAACAACTCGTCGTTCTCTTAGTGATGTCTGTAGAATTTTTAACTTATTTATCTTTTTTGACTTTTCAAATTCCAATTTTTTGATTTCTGAATCAATCTCATAGATTTTTAAAGTAATTTTTCTGAGATCTCTATCGATTTCTTGTAATAGATCTTTTGAAGGATTTTCTAGAAACCACTTATTCTTTTCTAATTTATGTTCTATATCCTTAAAACTTTGAAATAGTTGGTTGATTTCGTCATTTATGGAATTAATTGTTTTCTTATTATCTTGAATTTTTGATTGCTTCCCTTCCTTTTCACTAATAATTTTATTATACTCATCCAATAGAGCCTGATTTTGTTTAATTTTTTTTACTAACTGATCTTGTTCCTTTATTAGGCTTTCAATTTGAACGTTTAATTTCTTTTGTTCCCTCTTAATTATTATTAATTCACTATCTAAACTTTCCTTTTGTTTTTCAAAATTAGTAATAATTTTTTCGATTTCTCTTACTTTATTAGACAGTACATCTAATTCCTGTTTAGCTAAGATCTTATCTTTTTGCCAATTCTGTATTTTTGCAATTAAATCTGTTTTTTCATAATCAAGTTCACCGAGTTTCTTTGACAACCTATTTATATTCTGTTCCTCAATAGAAATTTTATTAATTAATTCTGCAATCTCATCATCGTATTTATCTTTTCTTTTCTTAATCCCATCTATAACTAATTTAAGGTTTTCAATGAGTTCTTCAATTTTGTTTATGTCCTTTTCCAATTTTTCTCGATTTGCCCATAAAAGTTCATCATTGTATTTTTCTCTAATAGCTAACAACTTTTTTTTTTGTTCCAAGCGTTTCAATTTCGGTGATAAAAGCTCTAAACTAATGTTCAAGGTGTTTCTTCGACTTGTTAATGACTTTAAATCATTATCCAAAGTAAGCACGTTTCTTTTTTGGTTTAATATCTCATCTCGAAGAGTATTTAATCCAATACCTTTTTCAAGAAAAGCACATAACTCTGTTGGTTTTAAGCTTTTAATAGCATCAATCTTTCCTTGACTGACGAAAGCAAACTGATTATCAGGATTGATATTTAAATCTGTAATTACTTTCTGTATTTCTTGAGCCTGAACTTTATGAAATTCTTTTTCATTCTTACCTTTTATTTTAAAAAATGGAGATTGGCCTCTGATAACATATCTCCTAAGTTGTATTATGTCATCCCCGTTTTGAATATGAATTTCAACCATTGCATGATTCTGACTATTTCTAATAAAATTAGACCATTTTGTATAGCGATCATCTCTTTCATTACTACCTAATGCAAATTTAATAGTCTGAAAAATTGATGTTTTTCCACTCCAATTTGGGCCTACAATAATAACAAACTTAGCTTCCCCAAAGTCAACCTCATCTTTTTGAAACGATAAGAAATTTTCTAAAATAACTTTCTTAATAAAGGTGTTCCTATTTTTATTCCCTAAAGTTTCATTTTCCTTATTCTTAGATTGTATTTGAGAAGCCAACTTTACCTCATCCTATTATCTTTCATTTACCAAACGCTTGTTTTATGCGATCAACTCTCTTTTTAGCCTTTTCCAAATTAATTAGTGCCTTATTGGGGGGTTCATTTAAGATAAAAGGGTACTTTGCCAGTAATTTCCTATCGTTGTCTTCCAATAGCTCTTTCTTGTCAATTTTATCAATTATGAGCAAAAGTTCATTGTAATTCATAAAAGCAGCATTTTCATATAGCTGATTTAACATAAATTCTGATATGCGTGATTCTCGAATACTATTAATATAATCATTTACATTATTAGTTTTATTAAATTGTTCCTCTTCTATTTTTGCTATACTTTTTATTACATGTTTATTTTTTTTATCTTCTCCTGTAACTTGTTTATCATTTGAAATCTTTGGTGTGATAGAAGGTAAAAACTCACCAGAATCTATCAAATCAAGTAGAATATGAGTAATCTCATTACTTGTTTCATTTAGTTCTGAATTTAAAAAGTGTTTAAAAATGCCAACCTTTAGTAATTGTTTTATATCCTTTACTTCCCAATTATCAGTATAATTGACCAACGCATTTATATCAAAAACTATTTTTGGATTCTTCTCCAAAAAATCTCTAAATACAGTTTCCCTTTCGATCTTATTTAATAACTGAACTTTTATAAATAAATCAAAAGAATCATAAACCTTTGATGAGATTTCTATAATATCTCGAATATCATAATTAATCCATAATAAAATTACATTAGCTTCAATAAAATTGAAAATAACCTCTTTTTGTGAGGTCGAGAAAACTTCAAGCAAATTGGTTTCTTTTAATAAAGTCTTGAAATTTAATTGTTGATTAATTAACAATAATTTTTTTTCAAATATATTGTCAGAATCAACCAAATTCTTATTTGGTTCTTCCTTCTCAGATTTTAAATCCGTTTCCTTATCAGAATTTTCTTTAATTGCTTTTAAAATTGGTATAAAGCTTTTTATAAACTTATCTGGAGCTTTTTTTATCTCATTATCGTTAAACTCAATTAACTCTAATGAGTAATTCATCGAGATTAACTTTATAAATTCTATTATATCCGTTCCAGGATTAACATTTATTAACACAGCACCTTTAGGTGAAATATACTCTTTTAAGACATTTTCACTATTAAATGTGGACATTGTCTTAATATAATTGATAATATCATTATATTTGTCCCGATAAAAGATCTCCTCTCTATTAACCTCAAGTTTAGAAGGTAAAATCACTCGAAAATACCTTGAAAATTCTGGAATCTCGCTTAAATCTTTCATAGCAAATTTCAACAATACTTACATTGATTTTTATGAACACTATTTTAAAGACCATTTACACATATATATTTAGCGTTAATTATATTTAGTGGTAAATACATCCCCGACAAAAACCATTAAATTTATATAATAGTGATCTATTTCATAAACTCTAAAATATTTTATGAGTTTTTATTTCTTCTATATTTCTTCTTGTTAAGTCATTATCCATAAGGTAAAAAT
>JAHQWI010000083.1 GCA_029856085.1 Promethearchaeia archaeon
ATACAAGGGTGTGTTTAATGTTTTTTTTAATTTATATTGTTTAAACAGAGGTGAATTCGGATCTAGAAATTCATTTTGGCATGTAGGACATGAATTATGTGTTGAGATCCACGAGGCGATGCATAAATAATGAAATACACTGTCACAATAGTAACATTTGATAAATTCGTCCTTTCCCACAAACACTCCTTTACGACATACAGCACATTGAACATCCCCGTGTTTAACATCGCTAAAAAAGGTTAACGTTTCCAGCATATTGATTCCTATTTTTTAGTTGATATTTACAACCGCTTGAATATAGGGATTTATAGTATATCCTCTTTTAAATATAAATACCAAACATCAACACCATTTTTTTTCATATTTTCTAAGATTTTGATAGAATTGAAACTAAAGGGACCAGTACCAGTAATCAATAAATGTTTTAAATTACTTAAATTTTCAAGTCCTTTTATTTCTGTTATTTTATTATGTCCAAGGCATAATTCTTTTAGATTACTTAAATTGTCGAGCCCTTCGATTTCTCTAATTTGATTATATGAAAGATTTAGAAATTCAAGATTAGTTAGTGCATCAAGCCCCTTAATAACTTTGATTCGATTATGTTCAAGATCTAATTCCTTTAAATTGCTTAAATTCTCGAGTCCTTTGATTTCGGTAATGTAATTTTCGCACATTTCATAAGGTTTTCCCAATCGCAAAATCTCTAAATTTTTAAGATTTTCTAAATTTCCAATTTCAGCAATATTACTATCAGTGAGATCTAAAGTTCTTAAATTCGTAAGTTTGTCAATATTCTCAATTTTACTTAGATGATGACTAGATTTAAGTGTTAACGATTCCAGATTTATTAAATTATCAAGATTTTCTATTTTTCTTAGGTTAAAATGGTCATAATGTAATTTTTTCAAATTTTTAAGCATTTCAAGTCCTTCAATTTCATCTAATCTTTCAAGTTGATATGGAAGATGTAATTCCCCGTTTTTTACTTCAATCTTTTTCCCTTTGTATAAAACAGACTCTTTATAACTATTATCCATCATTCATATAACACTTAGTATCGCTCAAATTTAAATTTAAAGACCGTTGAGACTTAGTTATTTCTACTTTCTTAATCCTCACAAAATTTTTTAAAAAATTTGATTATCTGGATGGTGCTGCATTTTTTTATAATCAAGGTATAACGCAGTAGCTCCTATTAAAATAATAAAAGCCATTAGAAATAATCCTCCTACCAATGACCATATAATTAAATCAGAATAGCTGCTAAAATAAATGATAATACCTAAGATTAAAGAAAGAACGGTTGCTGCGATAAATCCTAAGATTTTTATATAATACATTTTCGGACCTATCCGCATGATAATATTCAGATCTTCAGGTGTATCAATGACTTCAAAAATATTTGCTCTGCTAAAGTGATTATAAATTTTATTAATTGTACATGTCTTAAAATGATTCTCGTAACTCATCGAAAAGATTAGAAATGGTATATGTGAACCCTGAATATATAAATTATGACTAAACCTAAGCTCTAATGTAGTTTTAAAAGAACAATTGTCAAGGGTGATTCCAGAGCATTTATTTAATCCTAGGAATTCAAAATTGCATCCTTCAAATTTGAGATTCTTGCATCTGTTAAAGGAAAGAGACTTGAATGTGCAATTTTTTATTAAGAGGTGGAGAGAGGTATTTTTAATGACAGATTGATCTGAGAGTGAGTGGGTAGATTCGATTATAAAGGGAGATTTTGAAGTCCCGTTTCCAATCCAGTTTTCATTTATGGCTTTTTGATATATATCGGTCTCAGAATAACGAGTATACGACGATAGCTTCAAAATTACTTACCCCCCCATTTTTTCATTATAGTTAATTCTTTATTTTTATTTTAATTAAATTTTTGGACTTTAGCTTCACATATCGGGCATTTCTTTTCCAGCCAGTTCTGCACGTATAATTGCATTTTGGACATACAACTAATTCTAATTTTTTCTGTTTAATTAATTTTCTTTGTCTAATTTTAGTTGCTTGTTCTCTTCTAAGAATTTTGTTATAGTGTAATTTATTGACTTTAAAATCAGCTAAACTTAAAGCTTATATGTAAAAAACTTTTTTTTCTTATATTTTTGATATACTTATTTTAAACTTATAACTAAGTTAATTTTGAGAATAGTTTCAATATTCAAAATTCAAGAATAAAATAGAAAATAAAAAATAATTATTTTATTAAACCAACAACAGAAGTATAAATTATATGAAAAACCATCAGAAATAACCAGGGTAAAACAAGTATAATCACATAATTGAGTGGCATTTCATGACAACGATTTATATCATTAAGAACAAATATTAAGAAAAAAATGCTGTGAATTCCTATAAAAACAGGAAAAGAAGTCCAAATTTCAAGAAATATGTATCTTGTTCTAGATTCTCGATCCTTAATTCGAGTAATGTTGGTTAAATAGTTCAGTTCAGTCTGAAAATTGGGGGCTATGATCGCAATAATAATAGGCATTACTCCTAGAATTGATATGTAACTAGCTAATCTTATTATAAGCATATCCTTAGGCGTGAGGATATAAAAAAGGCATGCTTCTGAAAAACTATTATACATAAGCATTACATAAAAATTAAAAGAAACAGATAGGGCTATTAAAAGTACTAATATTTTTGATAGAAAATTTATTCCTATAAATCCTATAAACAAGTAGCAAAGAGTAAAAACCCAAAAACCGATAAAAATAAAACCACTTACATAAAGCCCAGTGTCAATATCTTTAATAAAATACGTAAATCCCTCAGACCAGTAAAAAAATCCGAAAAAGATTGCAATAAGGGGTAACAAAAATCTCAATGAAGATGTAACTTTCTTAATTAATGATATAGTATTTTCTGCGCTTTCCAAGGATCTTCCACTCCGAATGATAGTTTATTCTCTAATTAGCAAAACAAGTTATTCTCATATGTAATATACATAAATATATTAATAATATTATCCAATTTTGTAAATAATATTGTTAAATAGAAAATTTCACAACCCTAAGTAATTTAAAAGAAATTATTCAGATTATAAGATCTAAAATTATAGAAATTCCAATTGTTTTAATTGGAAAGAGATTTGATTTACAAGCAGAATTGTATTTACCTAAAGAAATAATTATAAATAATGCTAAAGAGAATAAGTTACTTACCTCTTATGGAATAATTAATTATATTTTCCCTAAAATATGTACACAAAGTGCTGCTTCTCCAGGACCTAAATTACCTCCTCCATTATGAGCTAAAGCTATTTTAGCATCCTTAACCTGTCTTTTACCAGCTTCACCACGTAATTGTGTAACCAATTCATACAATTGTGCAAGTCCAGATGCTCCAATAGGATGTCCTCGAGCTAAAAGACCACCACTAGGGTTAACAGCTACTTTTCCATCGAGTTGTGTAGCACCACTTTCAACAAATGGTCCACCTTGTCCAACAGGGCAGAAGCCTAACTTTTCAATTATATCAAGCTCTGCGTATGCAGTTGCATCATGAACCTCTGCTACATCAATATCTTCTGGACTAAGCCCAGCCATTTCATAAGCAGCAGTAGAAGCAAGCCCAATAGCATTATATGGTTTCAATGAACCTGATCTTAATATTGAGGCTCGCACTAGAATTGCTCTTTCCTTTAATTCTGGGTTTTCCTCTAAGTATTTCTCGGAACAAAGAATTGATGCAGCAGAACCATCTCCGATTGGAGCACACATTGCTCTTGTTAGTGGAAAAGCGACAACGTAATCTTCCATAACTTGCTCTACAGTCTGAGGAAATGTATACTGAGCTAAAGGATTCATTGTAGAATTATTATGATTTTTTGCTGCGATCATAGCAATTTGCTTTTGGGTGGTTCCATACCTTTTCATGTGAGCTCGAGCCCCCATTGCATAAAAATCCATAAATATGCTGTGATCCTTATTTTTTGGCTTATCTCCTTCACCCTTTTCCTTTGTCGCTTGTTTATTTCCTTCTGCAATTTGCTTTTTCAATTGATCTATCATGTTAAGAGTAGCTTCAACATCTGTGCCAGATATAAAGCCTGACATTCTACCAAGTCCAGGTATCCCCCCGCCAGAGACTCGGGGGGGTTTATCGAAATACATTTTTTCAGTACCAACTGCTAATGCAACATCATACACCCCAGCTTTAACAGAGATGAATGCATTATTAAAGGCAGTGCTACCGCCAGCGCATGCATTTTCTACATTTGTAATGGGGATTTTATCAATACCATGTGCACTTAGTGCTACTTGGCCTCGAATACAATGTTGATATTCAGATTGACCCCAACCTGAATTACTAAACCAAGCGGCGTCTAAATCACTTTTATTTAGACCACAATCCTTTATGGCTAACTCAACAGATTCACCAGTCATACTTTTCATGGTTTTATCAGGATTCTTGCCGAATTTGATGTGTCCAACCCCAATAACATATATTTTTTCACTCATTTGTTATTATCACTTATATTTACTTTGTTTTATCAAAATTAATAAGAAAATAAGAATCTTCTCTTTAAGACAATTAAAGATGTGCTTGATAATACATTTAGTTACATGAATAAATTTAGAATAATAAATTAGAAATTAAAAAAAAATTAATTAAAATAAGAAAAAGAATTATTAAATTTAACAACATCCACCATCGTGGCTATGCTCATGTCCAGAACAACATCCACCATCATGGCTATGCTCATGTCCAGATCCACAACCACATGCGGTAGTTGGATCAGGTTCACAATCTGTTTCGACAATCTTGATTTTAAAATTTAGAACTTTACCTGCCATAGGATGATTTAAATCGATAACTACCTCATCCTCTTCAATTGATTTTATTGAAGCTGGCATTTGACCTTGCGGACCCATTACCATCAGCATTAATCCGGGTTGAAGGTCAACTCCCTTGGGAAATTGTGTTTTTGGAACTCTTTGAGTCATTCCTTCCTTTTGTTCACCGTATGCCTCGGAAGGCTCGAGTCTGATAGTATAATCATCGCCAATATTCTTTTCTATAACAGAATCATCGAATCCCTTAATAAGTTGCCCCATTCCTACTTGAAATTTTAAGGGGGCTCCTCCATTCATCTTTGTACTATCAAAAACAGTTCCATCGTTAAAAGTCCCTACGTACTCGACCTTTATCCATTCTCCTTTTTTTACTGCCATTCTTATCAAATTTTAAATTATTATAAAAAGAATGAATTGATGGTTTAATAGTTAATTGCTTATAATTTAGTAAGAAATTGAAAAAAAATTTTATATTCTTATAAGATCTTTAATAACTATGTTAATTGAAGGGATCAATCAAGAAATATGTTCAAAATGCAAAATCTGCTTAAAAGTATGTGATAGAAGGTATTTTCAAGAGGATACATCTGGAAATATTGTATATAAAAATCTCACCGATAGCTGTAATTTTTGTGGGCATTGTATTGCCGCTTGTCCTGAAGATGCAATAAAACGCAATTTTGACTGGGAAGATGATGTAGAGACATATTCAGAACAGATCGTCTCTTATGAAAAAACATTGCAGTTATTAAGAATGAACCGCTCAACCAGAAATTATAAAAAGAAGAAGGTTCCAAAAGATTTAATTGATAAAGTATTTAATGCAATGAGGTATGCCCCAAGTGCTGGTAACGCAAGATTATGGAAATATAAGGTTCTTTCCGATCCAGAGAGAATTGCAGAATTAGGCGATATTATATCTAGAACAATGTGGGGATATTGGGGATTTAGCTCATATGAACAAGCAAAGGAATATTATGAAGAAATGGGGAGGCAAGATATTTTCAATAAAGCGCCGATTGTAATAATTCTCTATTTAGAAAGAGAAATTCCAAATAATACTATGTATGCTATATGGGGAGTTGATACTGGTATCGCTATTACATATGGCCGACTTGCCGCAGAGAGTCTTGGTCTAGGAACCTGTTGGATGAACGTTCTTTTAGGAGCTATTTCTGTAAAAAAGGAAGAAATATTAGTGATATTAGGAATTAAAGGGCTCGTCTTAGGAGCGATGACATTAGGCTATCCAGCAGTCAAATACAGTAGAACTACGCCACGTGCACCTTTAGATGTAGAAGGCTTAGAATAAAATATTAAATACGTATTTAACAAAGGTGTCTGTGATCGCAGTATATAAGGAAATTCAAGCAATATTAGATTAGAAAATTAGTTAATTAAACTTATGAAAAATATCATCTTCGTTTACAGTGTTTATTCTCACAATTTTTTTATAGCTTCTAATCCCGCATTAAAAGCTTTTGTCATCAAATTACCATTGTTTTTAACTTCACCCCGTCGGTTAAAACCTGGTGCAAGTACGGTTTCAATTAACTCTATACTTAAGTAATTTAAAACATCTGTGAGAAGCCCAGTTGTGTGTCGTGCGTACCTTTCATGACCTCCACCTAATGGAATAACAAGTATAACATGTTTTCCCTTGAAGGATTGGTGTTTTGGGTGATACCATCTATCTAAAAAGGCTTTAAATTGCGCTGTTGGACCCCACCAATATATAGGGG
>JAHQWI010000084.1 GCA_029856085.1 Promethearchaeia archaeon
ATTTGGGGGCAAATCAAATCACATAATGCGCATAAAGTACAAGTATAAAGGCTAGTAAGTTCTTCTTGAGAGATCTCATTGTTATTAAACACTTTTTGAGCAATCTTTAATCTTCCATTCGGAGATTTTAAAAGATCATTTGTAACGATATAAGTATCACATACTTCTAAACAATTCTTACAATCTATGCATTTTTCTATTTCTTCTATAATTTTGTTTTCATCCATGGTGATATCATTTTTCTTAATATTAGATTATATACTAAGTTTTCTAACTTATAGTAACCAGATTTAAATTAAAGGCTTTATTAAGAATAGGTTAAGGTAAATATATATTTTAAATAAGGTTTTAGGTTAATTATGATGAGAACTGTAATTGTTGGGGGCGTTGCAGGTGGAGCTTCTGCCGCGGCTCGTTTAAGAAGATTAAAAGAAGATTTTGAAATTGTCATGTTAGATAAAGGGCCTTACGTATCATTTGCAAATTGTGGGCTTCCATATTATATTTCAAATATAATTAAGGATCGTGAATCCTTAGAACTTGTCACCCCTGAAAGATTTCTTGAAAGGTTCAATATTGATGTACGGGTAAACAACGAGGTAATATCGATAGATAAAGCCAAAAAACAGATTAAAGTTAGAGATTTAAAGAAAAATGAAGAGTACGATCTCGATTATGACTATTTAATCTTAGCAACTGGATCAAAACCTATAGTTCCACCCTTCTTAGGTCTTGACGATGTTCCACATTTTACTGTGCGGACAATTCCAGATGCTGTAAAAATAAGAGAGTATATTGAAAAATTTCATATAAAAAATGCTGTTATTGTTGGTGGAGGATTTATTGGTTTAGAGATGGCAGAAAACTTAGCAGAGAAAGGCGTTAGAGTAAAAATCGTTGAAATGTTAGATCAGGTTATGCCCCCTATTGATAAAGAAATGGCACAGTTTATTCATCAAGAATTAATATTGAATGGAGTATGTCTTGTTTTAGAAGATCCAGTTGATTCTTTCGGAAGGACTGATGACTATAAACCTTTTGTTAAAACTAAAAGTGGTCGAATAATAGAAACAGATTTAATTATTTTATCTATTGGTATTAGACCAGAAAATATCTTAGCTAAAGATGCTGGTTTAGAATTAACAGAGAGAGGCTATGTCAAAGTCAATAATATAATGCAAACATCTGATCCAAATATTTATGCTGTAGGTGATATTGTTCAAGTTCAACATTTTCAAACCAAAAAACCAATATCCTTAGCATTAGCTGGTCCAGCAAATAAACAAGGAAGAGTAGCAGCAGATAATATTGCTGGAAGAAATTCAGAATATAAAGGGGTTTTAGGGGCTTCCGTCGTAAAGGTTTTTGATTTAACAGTTGCATCTGTAGGATTAACTGAAAAACAATTAAAAATGTTAGATTTCAATTATGAAAAAATATACATTCATCCCAATAATCATGCAGGGTACTATCCCGGAGCTATTCCAATAACTCTAAAATTAATTTTTGAAATTCCAAGCGGTAAAATTCTTGGAGCTCAAGCTGTTGGAGGTCCAGGTACAGAAAAGAGAATTGATGTTATTTCAACTGTAATAAAATTTAATGGCACAGTGTTTGATTTGGAAGAATTAGAATTGACTTATGCTCCACCATATGGTTCCGCAAAGGACCCTGTAAATATGGCTGGATTCGTTGCTGCTAATTATCTTAAAGAAGATATGCCTATTTGGCATTGGCACGATTTTCCTGATATTACAAATAATGGGGGTGTTTTGTTGGACGTTAGAACTAAAGAAGAATTTGCTGCTAGAACCATTGATGGCTCAATAAACATACCAATTGAGGAAATTAGGAACCGATTAGATGATATTCCTAATGATAAATCAATCTATGTTTACTGTGAAATAGGATATAGGAGTTATTTAGCATTAAGAATTCTACTGCAAAGTGGGTATAATGAAGTCTATGAATTAACAGGGGGATTCAAAATTTTTGAGATGGCAAGTGCTACAACAGAAGAAATAATGGCTGCGTGTGGAGGATCCGAAAATGTTATCGAAGAATTTGTTCACGAAAAAGCTACTGAAAGCGAAGATTATATAGAAGTCGATGCATGTGGATTATCCTGTCCAGGACCTCTTAATGTATTAATTAAATCTCTTGATACATTACCTGAAAATAAAAAATTAAAGATTTATGCTACTGATCCCGGATTTAAATCTAGCGTTGATGCATATTCCAAATTAAATGACGCTGTAAAATTGTTAAGTCTTGGAAAACAACAAGGAAAATTAATGGCTATTTTAGAAAAAGTCCAACCTACAGTGGAAGTAATAGTACCCATAAAAAAGAAAACTAGGAAAGAATTAAGACCACTTGATGCACCTCCAGTTTCAGATATTAGTGTTGATGAATTATATGAACGCCTTGATACTGAGGATGAGCCACCACTTCTAATCGATGTTCGAACACCACAGGAATATAATGGTTCCGCTGGTCATATTAAAAATGCCAAATTGATTCCATTAGGAGAGCTTTTAAGTAATACAGATGTTATAAAAAAATATAAAAATGATGAAATCGTCTCTATTTGCCACTCTGGTTCACGCTCTATGATGGCAGCTCAAATATTAGCAAAAGCAGGTTTCACAGATATCAGAAACCTCACGGGGGGTATCCTACAATGGCATAGAAAAGGTTATCCCATAAGATTAGAGGAAAAAAGTATGACAGATACTTTTTATTAATCTAATGCCCTTTAGATTTTTCTTTAAATTATAAGTAAAAAAGGTTAGAAAAACGCGAAATAACATTTTTTTAATCAATCAAATAAAAGGTAATAACCCCGGATTTCCAAATGCCACTAAAGTTATCTCAATTCCGATATATAACAAAATAACTGCAAATACTTTTTGGAGTTTGGAACCAAACCTAATTAATTTGACAAAAAATATTTGTTTAATTTTTCCTATTAAGGTTCCAATAAGTATGTAAGGAATCATAATTCCTAAAGCATAACATGTAAATAAAATAATCCCCAAACCAATATCAGATTGATCAGACACTATTAACACAATAGATAGATAAATTGGGGTTATACACCCAATCCATGAAAATCCCATCGAGAATCCAAGCATGAATGAGCCACCATACCCTTCATACTTCATTAATTCATTATCAAAAGTACTCGCATCGATTGTATCTGAATAGTTTTCTTTTTCATTGTATTCTAACTCGTTTTGATTGTTGTGAGTATTTTGGGGTGAACTTAAAATTTGTTCAGTTCTTGTAAACTGCTTTGCAAAATAAATATAAATTGATAAAATAATTATTGTCAAACCAGAAAACAATTTTAACCAAATGGTAAATCTTATGAATCCTGAAATTATAATATATAAGATCGCAATTAACGAAAACATTAAAATAAACCCCAAGGAAAAAAATAAACTCATTAATATAGCCTTTTTTGGAGTATTGGTTTGACTTGTTAAATAAAGCATAAAGGATGGGAGTGTAACTACATTACATGGCGTTAAAAAAGATATTAAACCTCCAAAAATCGCTAAAAAAAAGAGAGCTATATCGATCATATTTTCTTTATTGTGTCAAAGATTTTTTTTTTTATTTTACAAAGTATCAATTTCATCCTTTATTTGATTATAATGATTAGGATCATAACCAATAAATCTATCAACCTCACCACCATCCTTATCTAATAATATAGTGGTTGGAGTATATATGCAATATTAAAAGTTGAACTATAAGTACTTAAAGTATCATCACGAACTATAGAACGATCTAAATCATGAGTATCTGCAAATTGGTTTAAACCATTATTTGAATCATATGAATGTACTGTTATAAGAAGTATATATACTTGGCTGTTTGGATAATAATCATCAATATCACTTATAATATTTGCTTCAGGACCACAAGGGGGACAGTCTAAATCAAAGAAAAATAAAAGAACAATTTGTCCCTGATGATCTGCTAATGCAATCGTACCACCATCAATAGTGTTAAACGTAATATCGGTTTTATAGGGACTATCTCCCATTTCCATCCTATTATCAAGGGAAGTTACCATGAAAACTATAATAATTACTAAAACTACCCCAATTACAATTAAATACGGAGCAAAACTTTCTTTAAACTTTTTTTTAGGTATAGAAGCATATTCCTTTGATTTAGTCCTTGAAGGATAAGATTTCTTCCTTTTTTTACTTCTTGACTTTTTTGTTTTTAATTTTTGTTTTTCCTTTTCTTTCAATTCTTTAGGTAATTTCATAAATTCTACCTATATTTCGCACAAATTGTGCAAATCTATTTGTTAATCAACTTTGCATGTGTTTTTAATAATTGGATTAATATTCTTAATAATTAATTTTTTTTTAAAAATTCCGTTTATGTCTAATTTGTATTCTTCTAATGTTCCATAAATTTTAATAAACCAATCAGATAAATATAATATCAAATTATCATGAGACACTTTTTCAAAATCTTTATAATTTTCTAAATCAACATCTTCAATTTTTTCTATTACTGGATTGTATATTTGAGTACATGGTTCCTCAATAAAGATAATATCAACTAAAAAGTTAGAAGTGTTGCTTCTTTTTAGATACTCTTTAGACTTATTTGATAGTAATATCGACATAACGACAAACACTAATTCTATCCTAGTGAAAATAATTTTCTACTTAAACAGTTATATTGATGGTTTAAATATTTTTCCGTAGGATACTGCAGAAAATAGAAGAAGAACAGAGAATTATTATTAAGTTAAATTACCTAATTTCTTCTTTTAAAAAATAAGTAAAAAAGTTAAAATTAAGGAGAAATAATTTAAATTCAAATACATTCATATAAATCGAAATTTCCAATTTACAAAAAAGAGGTACAAAATTATGAAAGAAACTGCTAAAAAATTATTCACGGCATATGTAGGTGAATCGCAAGCTAGAAATCGTTATACATTCTTTTCAAAAGTCGCCAAAAAAGAAGGATATGCTTTCATTTCCGAGATTTTTTTAGTAACGGCTAACCAAGAGAAGGAACATGGAAGCTGGTTTTATAAAATGCTTCAAGGTTTTAAGAAGGAAGAGAAATTTGATGAAATGAAAGTTCTTCCTGATGCAGACTTTCCAACAACCCATGGAACTACTGTTGAAAATCTAAAATCTGCTATAGCAGGGGAAAATATGGAATGGCAAACACTTTATCCTGATATAGCAGAGACTGCAAAAAAAGAAGGATATCCTGATATTGCCGCAAGGGTACGCGCAATAATGGTTGCCGAAAAACATCATTCGGAGCGATACGGGAAACTTTTGAAATTAGTTGGTGATGATGCTTTCTTTAAGCGTGGAAAGAAGATAACATGGATATGTTCAGAATGTGGTTACGAAGTAGAAATGGATGAATTACCAAAAGATTTCAAATGTCCATCATGTGACCATCCCCGAGCATACTATAAGAAAAAGTGTGAAGATTTCTAAAAAAAGCAATAAATCTTTAATTTAAAATCAAAATTTTTAAAAATCAAAATAGATGATTTAAAGAACAACAAAATTGAAATCTGTGAAAAATTATGAAACAAAAAGAAATTTATAAATGTAACGTATGCGGAAAAGTAATTGAAATCCTTAACCCCGCTGCTCCCGAGACCATATGCTGTGGACAACCAATGGTTTTAATGGAAGCTCAGACGAAAGACTGGAAGCTAGAGAAACATACCCCAAAAATTACGGTTGAAGGTAATAAAGTCACTGTAGATGTTGGAATATCTATGGGAACTCCACATCCTATGACAGCTGAACACTATATTATGTGGATTGAGTTAATCTGCAAAGACAACTGTTATAAACGACAAATGTTAAGCCCTGGAATGGAACCTAAAGCAACATTCGTTGTAGCCGACACAAGTGGGTTAAAGGCTCGGGAATATTGTAATCTCCATGGATTATGGATTTCAGAAAAATAAACACTTTTTTTTTTTATTATATTTAAATATTTTAAAACAATGAATTTTTAAGATGATTAAAATCAATTATTATTATTAAAATTAAAAAAATTCTCTGTTCTTCAAAGGAAGGATGAATTTATTCTTACAATTATTTGTAATATTTTGTTTTCTTATTGTTATTATCGCACTTTTTCGAGAGAAAACAGATTTTCTAACATATAGCATAGCAGCAATGCTTGCGGCAGCTACAGTAACCTTCTTGTTCTCCCCAGAACCTTTTTCTATTAATGAATTTATCCTGGCTATAGACTGGCCAGTTATTTTCTTCTTAATCTCATTATTTACAATTGTGGTTATTTTAGAGGAACAACTAATTTTTCAAGAGATTGCGCTAAGGATAACTAAAAAATTCCATACAAATACTCGTCAGTTTTTTTGGGTGATCTGCTTAATTTCAACTCTAAGCGCTGCTTTTATTGAGGATGTTTCAGTCGCTATTATTTTTATCCCTATGATTATTGGTACTAGTGAAAAAATGAGAATCAATCCTACTCCAATACTCCTAGGAATGACTATTTGTATTAACCTTGCTGCTACTCTAAC
>JAHQWI010000082.1 GCA_029856085.1 Promethearchaeia archaeon
TTAATAAATCAAATAGAAGACCTAATGAAAAATAGTTTCAATTAAAAGGCAATTTGAAAATAGTCTTTCTTTAGGTGCAAACGAATTAAAATTAAATTTTAACAAATATTATATATTTAAAATATTAATTAGTAAAAATCAATTAAAATTGGGAGTAAGAATTATGGCTAAAAAAAAGAGTGCTCCAAGTGAAGAAGAAGAAGATCTTGAACTTCCAAGTGGAAAAATGGATGAAGATGGAGATGAAATAATAGATCTATCTGATTGGAAAGATAATTTAGAAGAAGATATTGTTTATGAAATCCCAGATGATGATGAAATGATCGCGGAGGAGACTGAGGATGAAGAATTTGGGATGGAAGTTGATGATGTTGTCAAAATGTTACGAGATGTAAAATGTAAACCTTGTCCAGGTTTGAAGAGCAAACCAGATTGTAAAATTGCTCATGATCATGGGTGTCCAAAACCAAAGAAGCCATAAAAATTATATTTTATTTTTTTATTATTTAAATGCTTATATCATTCTTGATTAGTGGGATATTTTGCTTTCAAATACACACAAACGCATTATATTAATCATTATTGATGTATTATTTAGCTGGTACATCTGGGAAATAAATGTTTCGTTAGGTAATCCATGTTATACAACTGCTTTTTCAAAATGTTTTATGTTATCAATAACCACCTTCTTAATCGTCTATACTCCGTTTGAAATTTATTTTTCGTTTCGTGATCTCTGGTTTGACCGTTGGTCAAAACTTTATCATAAAGATTTAGAAGTATCAAACGTAAAAATGAACGTTTCAGATGGATTTTTATCAGCAAATCTGATAAAAAACCAGAATCAAGCAAAAACTAAATTAAAAAATGCTATAGTTATAGTTTGTCATGGGTTTTCAGACACAAAAGAAACGCTTGAGTATTTCTATTATCCGCTTGCTTACCAAGGTTATGTTGTTTTAGCTTATGATGCCAGAGGTACGGGAAAATCTAAAAAAGCAGGAAAAAGAAGTAATTTTTTAAAAAGAATTGAGGATTTTAAAAAAATAATTGAGTGGGTTAAAAATCAAGAAGAATTTTCTATTATGAAAATCTCTTGTGTTGGTTTTAGCATAGGTGCAATAACAGTTTTATCTGGAGGTTTTTTAGATAGAAATATCGAAAAAATTGCTGCAATTTCTTCAATGTCATATTATAAGCAAAATATTCCTAAATACAATCCTATTATAAGGCTTAGTTACTTTTTAAAAGGAGTAAAATTGTCTCCTAATGATGAGGAAAATAGAATGTTATCTCCTTATTTATTGATACAAAATGCAAAAAAAGAACTAACATTAGAAGATTGGAAAATTCTATCTAAAAAAGTTATGTTAATCCACTGTATAAATGACAGAGTAATAAAATTCAAGAATTTTAAAGAAAATAAAATGATTTTAGAATCTCCAGAGAAAAATGTGCTTATATTGAAAAAAGGAGGACATTCTCAAAAGAAAAACGAAAGTGTGTTGGTTGGAGCAACACTCAAATTCTTTAATTCTTAAATTTCATATTTTGTTTGGTTTAAATAACTTAATCCTAAACTTATTTTGAAAAAATCTACAATACCATCTTTCAAATGCTTGAATGTAAAATTTGTGGAAAGTATATAAAAGCTCAAAATTTAAAAAATACATTTCAATTCACTTTAGGAAATGTAAAATGCGGAAAATTTCATGGTGCAAAATCTTATTACTATCACGTAGAATGTCTAAATAGAATTGACTCTAAAGAAGTAAAATTACTGGTTCCTATTACTTAAGGGCTCAAAACCATAAAAAAACTAAAATAGTTGTAACATTTCTTTTATTGACTCAACAACTACTTGAGTACTCATTTTAATAATTCTTGTTTTATTTTTAAAATAATTAATGTCTGCTTTAGATTTATCAATTTCATCAAAAATGTTAAAAAACTGTTTTTGAGATTCTAATTCCATTGAATATACTCCTTTTCTCTTTATTGCATCATTCATGTTTACAAAACAACCATGATTATGAAAATTATGATTAAATGCAGGGAAATAAGTTTCCCATAATACATCTTTTAATTTATTATAAACATTTTGTGCTAGTCGTTCACAAAATTCCTTACTTCTATTACTATAACAAAAGTAGAATGGTAATTTTCCATAATTTTTAGCCACATATTCTTGGAGATTTTGATATACTATATCTAATTGTTTAATTGTTAGGTTTATATGAGTATGATCCGCATTAGGATTACATCTATAAAATAAGGATTTTCTGGAATATGGTATATTATATAGTTTAATTATATTGTATACTATTCCTTCCTTAAGCCAATGAGAAAATTTGTAAGTAATTGAATTCTTTTGTAGATTGCTAATTAAATCTGCTAAAAATTTCTCAAGTAATGAGGTTTCATGAAAATCTAGAATATAAATTGGGATATTTTCTCTTTTCCAATATTTTTCAAGGAGTTTATATAGAATTTTAGCATGCTCTGGAAGGGGGTATTGATTTAAATCATCTTCACTGCTCTTATATTCAGGAGCAAAAGTTCTTCTCCAATAACGATTTAAATTTGTTCCATTCCTTAGATAATATCCTGATTTATTTTTTTTATTTGGGTTTATGAAACCATAGGGATTCATCAAAGGAAAAAAAATTAAAATCTGATCTTCTTTCAAAATTTCATCGAGATGAACTATTGATTTATCAATCATATATAGGAACTCTATAGTTCCAAAGAGGCCGTTGTATTCATTATGTTGAGCCCCAACAAACACTTTTATAAATCTAATCTCTTCAGAATTCAATGATTTTGCGATTATGATAACTGGAATTTTACCTTCTGATATTTCAAATTCAAAATAATGGATATCTTTTAAATTTGAACCAATTTTTAGCTTATTCAAGATTTTGCCAAATAATTTTCTTCTATTAGGCAAATCCAATAATTCCTTTAAAATTTCCTTATTTATCATAAACTAAGCAATAACTTCATTCCATTTAGAGAAATTTACAATTCTTTTATAATTTTTGACAATATTAGCAAATATTACACAACCAATACAAAACATATTTACAAAATCTTCTTCAGTTAAGTTTAGTAATTCACTTGTCTCTTTAGAAAAACCGATGCCTCGTTTCACTTCAATTTGACCATTATATCCTGATAAGTTAACAACAAATTCTTCCTTATTCAACCCAACTGTAAAATTCCCCCGTGCGATTCTTCCTAATCCTCCAATCGGTATAACCATTCCTTTACGTTGAGCTAAATATATCCTTAAGTCAAATGTATGTTTTCCCCCACTCCAATCAATTAAAGAAAAATTGGCCTTTTCTTGTATAGTGTATGGATACGGATTACGATTTTTCATAAATTTAGCAAAAAACTCGTTCTTGCTTGTCTCAATAATATTTTTTAAATTAGCTGGTTGTTCATCTTTAGAAACAGGGATAACCCCAGCCCCACCTGATCCTCCACTAGGTTTAATAATAAATGATTTATTATAATTCTTTAAAAGATAACTTAACTTATCTATTAAATCTTTATCATCAAAAGCTTTAGTAAATAGAAGGTATCTAAGATTATATTTTCTTAAAATATCTTTACTAAGAAAGCTCGCGAGATATGTTAAAGATTTATCATCTGTAACTTTGAAAATTGGGTTTACAATTATTGTTTTAATATTGCGAAAATCTTTTTTTATCTGCTTATGAAAATTTTTATTGTTTATACGTCTTGTAATGCCATCACCGATTAAAACACTTATTTCTTCACCTTTATATTTAATAAAATTCTCAGAAAATGAGAGGGAAGTAGAGAGTTGTCTATAATCTGCTATTAGAAAAATGATATTAGCTTTAAAATCGATATTAAAACTTTCTCTGTTGAAAATTTTAACACTATGTCCTTCTGATTTGAGCGTTTTTCTGAAATATTCTATCATGATTATTTTTTCATGGATTAAAGCATCATTAACCGGTACTCCAATTAATACAAAAACTTTATCATCTTTTCTTTCATTTTTCTTAAGTGCTTGATAGATAGCTTCAAGGTATCCATTATATAATAGGGCTTGCTGTTTTTTAGTAATAATAGAAAGTCCTCTATGTGATCCGCCATTCGTTTCTAAAAGAAAAAATTTTTTTCCTTCAGGTTCATCAGATACCATGAAATCGATACTCCCAGAGTAAAAGCAGTCGTTATTAGCTAGAATATTGTCTTTATTTCTTTTCATCTTCTTTAATGCTTTATCTCTAATAAGATCTACAAAAAAATCCTGCTGTGAAGCTCTTAATTCTGCGAAAGATACCAAATCTAAGCCTAATGAGTTTCCAAGTTTGATTAATTCAAGATCAGAGTCTGTAATAGTGGAAGACATTAATTTAAGAAACTTAGTAAGCAAATCCTCTTCCATATAAACCATTCAATATTATAGTTATATAATAATTCTAATACAATCTTATTTTATAATTTTTTACTAAATAAATTCCTCATTCTTATTATTTTAATAAATTAGAACAAGAAATCTTGGATTTTAGTTATTTAAATTCATAGAAATAACTATAAGTATAAATAACCTTGATGATTACCTTTTGTAGATAATCTAAGACTCCCAAGCAAGATTTTTTTTATTTGAAGTTGCTGTTTATAAGTCAAGTCTGAAAAAAGTAATATAAAGTTTTTCTCAACATTTATAGTAAAAAGAAGTCCAATTTCCACTAATTTAGAATTTTCTGTTAATAAACCAATTATTACATAATGATAAGGTAAATTCACTAATTCATTAATATTTATTTCTGTTTCAACAATTTCGTCTGTTTCCGTATCATAATCAGTTTTTATAAATTTCATATCATTTAACGGGATAGAAATTTTTCTAAAAACCTCAAACTTCTTTGAAAATTGACTTTGTCTTAGAAATCTTCTTTCATCTTTATCTCTTTCATAGAAATATTCATTTACATCCTTTATCAAATACATTTTTCTATTTTTTCTTTGATTTGAGGCTGTCTTCTCAATATCCTTTAATTCTTCAATAGTATCATCATGAAAAGCAATTAAAACATCTGGATCTACTGTTTTTATGAAAAAATTCTTATATAGGATACCTGCTTCAGTTTTTATCCAACCATCAGTATCAATCAAAATAAAATCAATATTTTTATGTTCTGCGATGTAATCATCAATCATTTTCCTACATGAAAGTGATACAATGTATTTATAATCACCCTTAGGGTATGTTGCTCCAATAAATACAGTTTTTTCGGAATGGATATTTTTACTCGAAATAATATATTCTTTTATTGTACCTAAATTGAGCGTGGTAGGAATATAAATAATTTGTTGTCCAAGATCTGAATCTAGGTATCCTCCTTTTAATCCTTCTTTCATAAAACTATTTGCCAAGTATTTGATGAGGGTTGTTTTTCCATTACTAAAACCTATCACCATTATTTTTAAAGGAGTTTCTTTTTCCTTTTTTAGTTCTTTTAATATCTCACTTTTAATATCAACCCATGTTGGCGAAATTGAATTTTCTTTAACTAATTTTAGATTTTTTTCATTACTAGTATAGATTTCTAGTTTTGCATCCTCATGTGCATAGAGGGGATAACATTGGGCACTAGGTATTATTAAAACATTTTCGTCTTCAATATTGGATATATCTGATGTTGAGCTTTCCTTTTCTGGAAGAACTATCTTTCCAAAAACGTCTAATTTTCCCTCTAATAATGTTACTCTCGCGGGTCCTTTTACTATTAAAGTATTTCCTTTATCAATATTCTTAATCATGAGTTATTCATCTAATATACAAATTAACTTAAAAATATTGTTCAATTACAAATTTCACTAATAAAATTAATTAATTCTGAAAAAATTCGAAGCTGATCTTGACTATCTAATATTAGATGGTCATTATTTTTTAACCATATTTTTCTTTTATTTTTAAAAAAACGGAAAATAGAGAGTTTGAACGTCATAAATTGACAAAATATAATTCTTTATTTATTTTCTCTGAGCTTTATAGCAAGGAATACACATACTGCTGTTCTCATAAAACATAAGTCTACTATTCATAGTAGGTTCACCACAAATGTCACAAGGAATAGAGTCTTCTATCTCAGCTAGACTGGGGGGATTAAAATCTATTTCGTAGATATTAAATACCTTTTCGGGCTTCGAATCGAGTAATTGTTTAATTTTTTCATGTTTTGATTTTTTTTTATCTTCAAAAACTTTATCTTTAATAGATAGTTTAATAGCTTTTTCAGTTTCCCTATTATAAAAATAATAATTGAGTTTACCATAGTCTTGGTGAATTAAGTTGCCCTTACCGTAGGTGACTCCGAGTAACGACTGGATCGCGTCTACACTACAGTTATCATTCTCAACAACCGCAACCACCTCTTCATTGGGAGAATAATTGAAACCATGTTCTAACACATACTTAGCTGCTAAAACACCTATAGCTAAGCCGGGACATATATGTCCATGAAATCTTGTTGCCTTTTCCATTAATTCTTTAGTTTCCATTTGAGGTAATATAATTTTTTTGTAAAATTCCAATTATATAATTTATTACATGTTTTAAATTTATTTAATATAGAAGAATTTAATTAAATAATAGGCTAAATGATATGAAATTTTTAGTTGATTCAATGTTAGGTAAATTAGCTCGATTCCTAAGAATGTTTGGCTATGATACTTTATATGCAAACGATTTAGTTGAATACTTCAAGATAGATCCTGTCCCTGACGAAAAATTACTAGCATATGCAAAGAAAACTAATAGGTTTGTTATAACAAAAGATTACCCGTTTTATAAGAGTTATACTGAAAATGCCATACATTTGAAAGGAGAGGGAGTATATAATTACATAAATCAATTAAAAGAAAATCTAAGATTGAATTTTAAATTCAATATTCAGAATGCAAGATGTTCTATCTGCAATTCAAGAATGAAAAAAGTTAAGGAAAAAAGCGATATTAAACATCTTGCTTTACGAGAAACTTTTAATCAATATAATGACTTTTATCAATGTTTAAATTCGCAATGTAAAAAAATCTATTGGAAAGGTTCTCATATTGATGATATTGAGAATAGATTAGGAATAGATTCTATTCAGGATTAATAAAATCACACTTGCTTTTTTTGAAAATATTTTTCTTTAATTTCCATGAATCTTTGTTTAGTTTGTTCAACAAGTTCAGTGTAATTTCCTTTCATATACATATTATGGGCCTGATTTAATAATTCAAGGCATTTTCGATATTCAACATTCTTGAAATGATTTTCTGATAAAGATACTAAGTAGTCACCCTTTTTCTTATAGAATTCAATGAATTGGGCCGAAGTATCAATTTTCCTATCCATTTTATTTTAACTACATAAAATCTAGTTTAAATAATATAGTATTTTGTGTTCTAAATTATAATAACTTAACTAAAATTTTCTTCCACTATTTCTATTTTCAGAGATAGTCTGCTTTTCTGCAGAATTCTTCCATATCGACAATAATATTTTATAATCGAGACTCATCTGCTGCAACTTTTCACGTCTCTTTTTTATGGGTTCTGCTATGGCTATAAAAATTAATTTTCTTCTATTTTTTAGAGCATAATTTCCATAAACATCAAAACCTCTTCTTCCAGCACCTAGTAGTACTGCTGTAATCGGTAGTTTCAAAGTAAATGCTTGATGAAATATTTCAATTGAATTTTAAATTCTAAACCAATGCCTTTGTAATTAATTTAATCTATCTTATTGTTATCTTTTTTGTTTTCAAGTTGTTCTCTGTAATCAAGAACAATTTTAGCAATTTCAACTAAATAATTAACAGGGTTCATAGTCTTTCCACATCTACTACATCTATAATCAATCATACCTTCTATTGAAACCATGGTTCCATCTTCACAAAAAGCGCATTGTTCAAAAGACCATCGATCTACTACTTTTATAATTGCTTTAATAAATTTTTCTTGGAGTAACCCTGTCATAATAAACCATATCTCTTTTTAATCTTACTGTAGTTAATAATTTTTTTTGAACTTTATTTTTTTTAATTAAGTAATACTTAATTATGTGGATTCTTCTAAGATTTAAAAACTCTTGGAACAAAACCATCAATTAATAAACAATCAAGTAATACAACCGATGTCATAGCTTCAACTACTGGAATTACCCTTGGCACTATACACGGATCATGACGACCAGAGAATTCAATCTCTATATTTTCCATTGTGTCAATATTTACAGTTTTTTGAGGAATACCAATAGATGCAGTAGGCTTTACAGCAACCGTAAACTCAATAGGCATACCTATAGAAATTCCACCAATAATTCCACCAGAATCATTTTTAATAGTTTGTATCTCACCATCTTTGAGGATCCAAGGATCGTTATGCTCAGAACCTTTCATACTCGAAGCTTTAAACCCTGCTCCAAATTCTATGCCCTTTATTGCTGGGATTGAGAATATTGCTTTGCTTATGTTTGATTCGATACTATTAAAGATAGGACCACCCTTTCCTGCTGGAAACCCACTCACTATGCATTTTACCAATCCACCAATTGAATCTTTTTGAGCTTTAACCTCATTTATCAAGATTTCCATAAGTTTTGATTTTTCTTGATTAAGTGTTCTAACAGAGGAATTCTCTCGTATTTCAAGAAGTCCCTCATAATCGTTTGTATTATACACTTCCTCATCGATAATATTTCCAATGCTCTTAGTATAAGCAAATATTGTAATATTATATTTTTTGAGGATTTGTTTAGCTATTGCTCCAGCCATAACGAATCCTGCAGTTATCCTCCCAGAAAATCGTCCTGATCCTCTATAATCATAATAATCCCCGTATTTCTTTAACGCAGAATAATCTACATGAGAAGGACGCAAAATTTTTTTAAATTCTTTATATTTTGAAGAATCTACATCTTTATTTTCAATAGTCAAACAAATAGGTGCTCCTGTTGTTTTTTTATTGAAGATACCTGATAGAATTTTAACTTTATCTTCCTCCATACGAGGTGTTGTAAGAGATGATTGTCCGGGTTTTCTCATATCTAATTCTTGTTGGATTAATTCTAAATCTAACTCAATCCCTGCTGGAGTACCATCTACGATTATCCCAATTAAATCACCATGACTCTCTCCGAATGACGTTATTTTAAAGAATGTTCCAAGAGTATTATCTACCACAAGAATCACATCTACTAAAACTTAATTTTACAATAATATTTAATTAATATTAAATCTATTATTTTCTATTTATCATTTAATGGATTTGGAAATAATACCATTAATAAGTAATTTAAATGGTGAAATCACAGCACCTGGGTCTAAAAGCTATACACACAGGGCTTTTATTGCTGCAAGTCTAGCTGAAGGGATCTCTGTAATTAAAAAACCTTTAACAATTGGAGATTCAGCAATAACAATTAATAACTTAAAAGCTCTAGGGATTAAAATATTAAAATCTAGCGAAAATTCTTATGTCGTTAAATGTGATAAAAAAGGATTTAAACCAATCAAGAAACCTCTAGATTGTAAAAATTCTGGAACCTCCTTTAGAATTTTTTGCGCTTTAAGTCTTTTAGTTAAAGGAGGGCTTCTATTGACAGGTGAATTTTTAGAAAGGAAAAGACCAATTATTCCACTCCTCAATGCTTTAGAGGCTTTAGGAGGAAAATTTAAAATATCAGAGGATAAAATTAAGATAGAACGTAAGAAAATGTTATGTAATAAAATAAAAATCCCTGGAGATATTAGTTCTCAGTTCATAACCGCCTTACTATTTATCTGTCCTCTATTAACATGTAAGGATAAAGATTTCATTGAAATAGAGCTAACAACTCCATTAGTTTCTATTCCATATATAAAAATTACTCTAGATGTATTAAACACATTTGGAATTAATATTCAAGAAGATCTAGAAGGAGGGAAATTTTATATAACAATTGAACAAAATTATAGGGCTCAATCATATGAAATTCCTGGGGATTTCTCCTCATCAGCATTCATTATCGCAGCAACCGTTTTATCTAGTGAACCTACTAAAGTTGTAATAAATAATTTAAGCATGGAAAATTACCAAGGAGACAAAAAGATTATTGAGATTCTAAGGGAAATGGGTGCTGATATCGAATTTGATGAAAATCAAAAACAAGTAATTGTACGGGGGGATTTATCCCATAATACCTTAAAAGGACTAGAAGTTGATTGTGGTGATATCCCAGACTTATTCCCGATTCTATCCGTTATTGGGGCATTTGCAGAGGGTGAAACTGTTCTCTATAATGCTGGAAATCTTCGAATAAAAGAAAGTGACCGAATTTCTGCTATGGCAAGAGAATTAAAAAAAATGGGTGTTAGTGTCAAAGAAGAAGATGAAAAATTAACAATTTATCACTGCGATAAATTAAATGGAGCGATAATAGATCATGAATATGATCATAGAGTAGCAATGGCATGCACTATTGCTGCCTTATATGCTTCTTCAAAATCTCATATAAAAAATATTGAAGTTGTAAAAGATTCTTACCCTTCCTTTTTAGATGATCTACAAAAATTAGGTGTTCAAATAGAAACAAGGTAACCCTATTAGAGATTATCTAAAACTTTTCTGCCTACGAGCCCGGGCTTTTTTACCACCAAATTTCTTTGGTTCTATCCTTCTAGAATCTCCACTTAATAATGAATCGTCGTAATCTCTAAATGTCCGTTCTATTGTTTTTGTTCCTATAAATTTATGGATTGATTTAGCAATGGCCATCCGAACAGCGTCCGTTTGCCCACTTATCCCACCACCTTTAACTCGAACATTAATCTCACATTTTTCAAGCTTTGGGTGATTTACAATTTCAAGAACTTCTTGGATCCTCAACCGTGATAGTTCAGGTTCATATAGATTTAGAGGAACATTATTAATTTTAATTTGTCCTTTTGAAGGATGTTTCAATACAGCTCTCGCTATGGCACTTTTCCTTTTACCCGATGCTTGAACTACTTTCATTGACATATTGATTACACCTCAATTTCCTTTTTATTCCATCCTATTCGCATACAAAGATTTTCTAAAGTAATATATCTGTTATAATAAGAAAGACGCTTTTTTTCAGCATAAAAGATTTCAGTTGGTGTTAATTTTTGATATCTGTTTTTAAAACGTTCAGGAATGTCTGAAATATATACATGAACTCTTTTGAGAGCTTCTTTTCCCCGAAATTTTTTTCGTGGAAGCATTTGTTTTATTACCCTTCTCATAAAAGTATCAGGTCTTCTTTCGTGAAATGGACCTCTCAGGGGATTTGTAGCAGTTGAAATTTCTAATTTTGCTAAATATTTTTCATGAATATCTCTCTTAGTCCCACTTATTATCGCATTTTTTGCATTAATTATTACTATATTATTACCCAATAAAGCCTTTTTAGCTATTTGACCGCAAAATCGCCCCAAAATCTTATCTGTAGCATCGATTAATTGATATTCTATTCCCATAATCATAACACACTCTATTATTTTATCAGTAAAAAACTTTTACTCCACTACCTTTAGGGTTCTGTTCTAACAATTCCTCTATAGAAATCAAGTTACTTCCTGAAGATTCAATTTTTTGTCTCGCTGATTTGGAACAATCTAAACAAGCAATAGTAATTGTATGATCTAATTCCCCCATTCCTAACACTTTTCCAGGTATGACAACTATATCATTTTCCTTAGTTTTTTTGTTAATACTATATAAATTAGGAGAAACTCTATTTTTTCTTGAACCTTTTAATTTTTTAGAGATTTTTCGCCATATCTTAATTTTAGTTTTCCACAAATCTCTTATCAATTTTCTAACATAATAATTACTTGGGCCAGTTATCTTATGAGACATTAGGAAGTATTACTCTCGCTTTATTTATTATTTTAAATTATGGATATTTTAATAAATTTTTGTAATTTCACGATTCCAACTCAATAGCTTCAAGTCTTTCAACAAATTCATCGATTTTTTCTAAAAAGATTTCAAATGTTTTCTTAATAATTGTGTCAAAGGGTAAAACTCCGTCGCTTTCAATAGAAAAAATATATGAATTTTCTCTTGATCCTACTTTAATAGCTTTTTCTGGACAATCTCTTTCACACGATTTACATAATGTGCAAGTTTTCCAATAGTCTCCCTGTAATTTTACCGTTTTCCCATCTGAAAAATCAAATAAATGTTCAGGACACATTCTCGATACCACACACTTTTCTAAACATTTTTTACAATTTTCATCGTTAAATTCTATTTCTGGATAAAATCTATAAAAAATATTTGATACAGCTTGCCATTTCACATGATCTTTCGCTTTACCTAAAATCGCATATGCTTCAATAATTAATTGGTTATTTTTATCAATTTTCACAATTGGGATTTTTGGATTAACAGGTACTATTTTAGGATCATTTGATTTTAAATCGCCCGAATAAACCTCTAAAGGCATATTCGTAGTGTTAGTGACTTCGCATGTTAAAGAAACTTGGCATAATGCACACCCGTACCCACCACAACTACAATCCTGTGGTAGTTTATATGTTTCTAAATCAGTAGTAAGTGGTATCATTCCAAGTCTATGAGATATTATCTCATCATAGAGAGGACTATCATTTTTCAAAACAATAACCTCATCAACTGCCATTACAAGGATTTCAGACATAATTATCCTTCTGATTGCATTTGCCATCTCTATAGAAATGTTCTGTACAACAAACACTAACTTACGATCGGATTTTTCAAGAACCTCGATATCCATGATAATGTAAATTAAGTTATTTAATATCAAATTTATGAATGTAGTCTTAAATGCATTATATAAGATAAGTTTTATTGTTATATTTATAGCAAAAATATGGATCCTTAGCGAGAACTCTTAAATATTTGTTCAAAAAAAAATTTTAAGAATTAATAGAATTTTAAATATTCATAAGCCTTATTTGGAGTTTGAAAACAATATTTAATTTCTTGGAATTCTTTTCTAAATTCTACGACTTCGTTTCTTATTTTTTTAGGATCTATCTTATCAACGATTAGTTTTTTAATTAGTTCTGCAATATCAATCATTTCACTTTTACCCATGCCAAGTCTGGTGATTTCAGATGTCCGATTCTTAATCCTCCGGGATTTTGATAATGTCTTCCTTCAGCAATATCATATGGTAAAAGATTTCGATTGAGGATGATGTTTGCTTTTTCTAATAATTTTTCAATATCTCCTCCTAATCCAATTGTTTTCTCGAATTCTGTAATATCAACAACAATTTGGTGTGACTCTGTAAAGCCCTTATGTTCCATTAATACTTTAAATCCCCGTTCATATAATGCTTGTCCAAGACCTTTAGCATTCTCAATAACATTCTTATGGTACTCTTTTCCAAATTCTAACATTTCTGCTACAGCAATCGCTAATCCCGCTACATTATGAAGATGATGATTAGATAATAATGCTGGAAAAGCACAAGATCTTAATGTATCAATTAAATCTTCCCTATTCGATACTAAAGCTCCATGTTGAGGTCCAGGAAGTGTTTTATGGGTGCTCATTGTCATAGCATCTGCACCTTCTCTTAAAGGGTCTTGAAAATATCCAGAACCTATTAAACCGGATACATGAGCTGCATCATACCCAACATAGGCTCCAACCTCTTTTGCAACATCACCAAGCTCTTTAACCGGGTGTGGGAATAAGAATACTGAACCACCAAATAATACCAATTCTGGTTCAAATTCTCTAATAATTTTTGCTGAAGCGTCAATATCTAAATTCATTTCATCGTTGTCAAATGCTAAATATTCAATATCTAAACCCCTTGTCGTCCCTGCCGTCCCAAAAATTTCTCGACCACTTTTTGCAAATCTTGGACCATGTGAAATATGTCCTCCTCTAACAATTGACATACAACACATTTTACCGTTATTATCTGATGTGAATGCATTATACATCACTAAATTTGCTACAACTCCAGAGATCGGGCGTACATCAGCATGACTACATTTATAATATTCTTTAGTAAGATCCATACAAATATCCTCTATCTGATCTATGAAGGAGCAACCAGCATAAACTCTTTCACCTGACCATCCTTCGGCATATCGATGTGAGAAATCACTAGCACAAGCTTCATCTACAGCAGGACTCGTTATATTTTCGGATGCAATTAAAGGAATTGATTTTTTAAACCAGTCGTGATGTTCCATTAAAAGTTCTCGGATTTCAGCTATTTTTTTACTCAATTTTGATCAATTCTTCCTTTTATTTTAAAGCGTTGAAAAAAAATAAATCTTCAATTTTTTTAAATATTATGACAATTCTATTAATGATTTAAGTAATAATTAACAGAAGAATTAAAATTATAATGAAAATCAATATAATAAGAATAAAGATAATTGCTGTAGATTAATAATTTAAGAAATTATCTTTCAGATTTCTCTAAGATTAATCGAGCTTCAAATAAGTTTAATTTTTTGCCCGCTTTTTGTTTTTCTAAAGCTTCTGCTAATTTATCTTTCTTCATTTTTTCAATCATTTCATTTCTCTTTTTGAAATGATCCGATCTCGTTCCAGGTTTTCTAATTGGTTTATAAGGTCTCTTACCTTTCGAAATTTTCTTTCTTTGATTCATTGCCTGCAAATATTGTTCATGGTAACGATCCGCAGATTTTTTGTTTTCTATTAGTTCCTCTTCCATCTTTTTCTTCTGTTCTCTTAATTCATCGACTTTTTGGAAGATTTCTAACATCTTGGTATGATTTTCTTGAGATTTATTCGACCACTTATTTAATTGTTCATATATCTTGTTTAAATTTATTTTTACAATCTCAACTTTTCGCTCTACTTTGAAGAGATCACTATTTTCCTGTTCTGCTAAAAAATCTTGTTTTGATTTTGCTAAATCTCTTATTATATCAATAATGGAATTTTCTTCTGCAATATCAAGGTTTTCAGTCTCAATTCTTCTTTCTAAATTATCAATTTTTCTTTCCACTTGCTTTATAGAAACGAGCCTATCTGAGTTTTTACTCTTCTTCTGATTCGATTTTTTCTCTTCTAATAGTTTATCAAATAAAGTTTTATATTCCACTTTTTTTTCTTTTAATGCCTTAACTTTATTATTCCAATAATCTCTTCTCTTTTTATATTTTTCTTTGGCCATTTTTAAATTTACATTAATTTCAGTTTCTATTTCCTGCAAACCGTTAATGAATTTTTTAGTTTTAAGGTTAAGATCGTCTCGGTTTTTCCTTAAATCATCACTTAAGATTTGAAGACCCCTAAAAGAGGTTTGAGAATTTTGCGAGTTTTTGGAATTATTTCTACTCATAAATTCATGCTTTAAAGAGTATTTATAAAAAGGAATTTATTTAAAATGGTTAAATATGACAATTTTATATGTTTTATATATTTTTTGTAAAATAAAATAATAGTAGAAATAGGGCTAATGAAAAAAAATTTAAGATTTATTAACTTTAGAAATAATAAAAAATAAAACATAAAATGACCTCTGAGAAAGTAAAAGAAAACGATTTAATCTTTTTGATCCTTGATGGTAAAAGAAGGTGGTTAATTCAAGTGAAAGCTGGAGGCAGTTTTCACACCCACAGAGGAATTATTGAATTTGATGAGATAATAGGAAAAAATTATGGAACAGTAATATTCTCAAAACCATATGAAACTCAAGGGTACAAATTTTTTGTGCTGAAACCGATGCCCTCCGATTATGTGCTTCATATGACTCGCAAAACTCAAATAATATATCCTGAAGATGCCGGAATTATTTTACTTTACTCTGGGATTGGACCGGGCAGCGTGGTTATTGAAGCGGGATGTGGTTCTGGAGCGTTAACCTGCATTTTGGGCAACTATGTTCGACCTAGTGGGCATGTATTCTCCTTTGATATTCGTGAAAAATCGCTCAAGAACGCTAGAAAGAATGTAGAAAGAGCTAAACTGGAAAACATCGTGTCAATAGAATATGGAAACATTATTACTGATAATTTAAATTTGAGAAATGTGGATTCTGTTGTCTTAGATCTCGCTGAACCATGGAAAGCAATCGAAAAAGCAATGAATTATCTCAAATTAAGTGGGACTTTGGTTTCTTTTTCTCCAACTATTGAGCAAGTAAAGAAAACTACGTTCGCAATGAGGGATAATAATTTCGTAGAAATCAACACGTATGAGCTGATTAAAAGAAAAATCCAAGTTAAGGAAAATGCAACTCGTCCTGAAACGCGGATGGTTGGACATAGTGGTTACATAAGCGTAGGGAGAAAAATCAGAAATAAGAAAAATCCCTATCGCGAAAGGAAACCAAAAAAAAAAGAATTTATTGATCTAAACGGAATGCCTTTAAGAAGTTAGAATCTTATAAAGATTGATAGCTATAGCAAAAAAAATAGTTAAAATCCTTTTAACTGGGCTCCAGTTTTAAATTCTTTCTTTTTCTTATATCGCTCGGTTTTAAAAAAATGCTTCTTCTTTTCTGGAAGAATATCTAGGTATTTTCTTAAAACGTTTTCTATATACTCTTTGGTAGGTTTATTTCTAATTTTATTTGGATCTGATAAATAAGTTAATATTTCCTTGTCCTTAGAATCATATGTTAGACCTAAATTCTTTAATGGAATATGTACAGAATGGAGAAACCACCCAGTTTGACTTTCTTCATGGGCAATTATTTTTAAAATATTTTCATTTTCTTTTTTTATTTTAATAGCTAAAACTTTTTTCCCGGGTCTTATTATTATACTTGCGTATTCAGGGATTTGAGATTTAGGATTGTGTATCTTCTTAAAGAATTCTTCTAATTTTTTCATCAGTAATTAATAAAGTTGAAAGTGTTTAAAATAAATAAATTAAAATTCATAAAAAATTTTATTATTAAATGGATTTATATTAAAATCTAAAACACTTAGAGGAAGTCAATTTGAACTCTTATGAAACTCTAGAAACTTTCCAATTCTATTTTAAGAAAAAGCTTTGTATCCTTGGAGGTCAAGAAAAATTCAAAAATGAGTTTCAAAAATGTTTAAGTTCAAGTTGCTTACCAATAGAGAATAAACAAAATATTGGTGTGAATATTAGTAAAATCGATTATTTTTACAAACCGAAACAGAAATTTGAATATCTTCTATGGAATATAGATTGTGGTCAACGTAGGGCATTCTTACGTACAATTTTCTACTCTGGTGCTGATGCAATAATAATTTTTATATCTGAAACTAAAATCGATCAAATTAGACAATATTTTGATGAGCTTCAATCAAAAATACCAGAAATACCGCTCATTTTTTGTATCATTCTTGAAAAACGCTCTAAAAAAGAGATAATAAATTCTTATTTTATAAACGAAGAGTTTAGCTCAATAATAAAAAAAACCAGTTTTAAAATAAAGGAGATTACCGATCCTATTGAAATACTCAATCAGGTTTCTAGTATTTTTAAGAAAAAAGCAAGAATTAAAGAATTAGAGAATAGATTTTTTATCGACTTTATACCACTCACTTCTTTATTTGGTCATAGAGGTATTAGAGATGAGTGTAATGAATATTATGAACCAGAAACTCATACATTAAGAATTAGTCAAATTATTAATACGGATTTATTAATTAAATACCTTCAAAAAATAGATTTAGCGATTGATTTTGACTACCTCAATTGGATTAAAATAAAAAATAAAATTTTCGGCACTTTCTCTATTTACTTAAAAAATGGTAATGTTTATTATTTTCCTAAAGTCTGTGAGAAATGTAAAGATAAAAATTGTTCAAAGTTTAAAAAGGCCCCATATTATATATGTATTGAGGCGGGGGATTCAAACGGATGGACTAATATTAAAGGATTCAATCAAAATGAACTCCTCATTCTTACAAAGGTCTTTGCTTTAAAAGAAGGGGATGAAAAAAGTTTACCAAAATCAGTAATAAAACAGATAAAAAAGATAAATATTTGTGAGTATAAACTAAAATGACTGTAGATTTTCAAACTTTCGATTTAAAGACGAAGGCTTATTTTGATGCAATTAACATCACTCATCAAGTTCAAGTTTCTATTAAAAGAAGTGGAATTAAAAATGGAATAGTAAATGTACATATAGCTGGTTCGACAGGGGCTATATCCACTATTGAGTATGAACCAGGTTTAGTAGATCATGATATCAAAGATATATTAGAAAAGTTAATTCCTTATGAAAAAAACTATGCTCACCATAAGACTTGGCATGACTACAACGGAGCAGGTCACTTAAGAAGCTTTCTCATTAAAACTTCACAAACCTTTCCATTTAAAAACCAAAAATTAATCTTAGGAACTTGGCAGCAGATAATTTTCATCGAATGTGACGAAAAACCTCGCTCAAGAACTATTCATTGTACGATTATAGGTGAATAAAATCCATCTTAATTTTTTTTAAAAAAATAGAAAAGAAATTTTTATTTTTTTGATTGCTGTATTAATTCTTCCAATTCTGAAATTATAATCTGATATTTATCTCTAAGATGTATTTTTTCAAATTTTCCTCTAAGATCCATAACAGATTTATCAAATTGTTTTAATTGTTCTGTAAAAACTGGAATTTTCTTATAAGATTCTTCAGTATTCTCTATTATGCTTATCTGATATTCTAAATTTTCTAAAAAATTATTCTTAACTTCAGTCAATAATATCATCCTCATTAAAAAACTAGTTCATTTAGTAAAATCACACTAATTCCTTTAAAAAATATGAATATCATTTATATGTCATCGCTTTCGCTTCTAAATCGTGGATCTTTAAGCAGATTCTCATAGAAAGAAGAAATTATTAATATAAGAGTAATATTTAGATAGCATCTCGATATTATAACAAGCAATATAATAAATTACAGCAAGTTAAATTCATAAGTCTGCATTCCAAGAAGTTTAAATTAGTATAGACTATTATTTTATTAAATCTAAAAATCGTAAAAGTGTTAAAATCAATGGAAAGTCTTTTAAAAGTAATCATTAGTGGGCTCGATAATGCAGGTAAAACTTCGATCTTGACTGCTTTAGATAAAAAATATGATTTTCAAAAAGATATTGTTCAATTGAAGCCAACGATTAGGGTTGAATATCACAAGATGAATTTTTTGAGGAATAATACCATATTCTGGGACATGGGGGGACAAGATCAATACCGAGACATTTATATAAACTATCAGGATGTTTATTTCGATGCTACTGATTTACTCATCTATGTGATTGATATCCAAGATCCTGAAAGGTTCGAGAACTCGCTTGAGTATTTAGATGCAATTTTAACTTTTTTTACTGAAAGTAAAATGGATGTACCACTAATAATAACTTTTCATAAGTACGATCCTGATTTAAGAGGAAATAAAGAGATTTTACAAAATATTGATGAACTAAGGACGAGGATCTTAGATAATTATTCTAATTTTAAAATCCTATTTCAACAAACATCTATTTATGATATTATTTCCATTGTCCAGTTAGTATCATATGGACTTTCTGTTTTTGACGATAAATTCTTTGAACTATCTGAATTATTAGAGAATTATATAGAAGTTTTCAAGAGTCAAGCTCTACTTGTATTTGATCGAAATGGTATTATTATTTCTGAATATTACAGCGATATAGAACCCGAAGTTTATGTTGAATTATTAGAATCAATCAAAGAACACCTATTCTTACTTAAAAGGATGGAAGAGGAATCGACATATGAATATGATCATGATATTTCTTCAATTGAGCACACGCTTTTCTCCTATTTACATAGATTGAAATTAGGATCAGAATTGTTTTTTATTTCAGCTGTAACAAAAGAAAGCCGGAAAGACGATCTATTAATAAATTTTCCAGAATTTCTTGAAGACTTATCACAGATTTTAAAAGAATTAATTTAATAGAAAAATTTAGTCAATCTTCAAAAGATCTCTAGCTTTGTCGATTAATTTTTCCTTTTTCTTTCGATGGCTTTCAATGAATTTTAAAACCTTTTCGATACATTCTTGTTTATGATCTCCACACATTAATTCTCCTTTAACACACATTTCAAAATCATTCGCTAATTTTTCATCATCTTCTTCAAAGTGATACATCAGAATTTTGTAAATCATGCATTTCTGAGGTTCTCCACCTAGCTCACGTTGCTCTTTCAGGTTTCTCCTTCCACCGGTTAAAGCACCCTTAATTTTTCTTTCAATTGATTCATAAGGTTCATTAAATGTAAAATAACTATTAGGATTTCTCTTAGCCATTTTTTCTGAGCCATCGATACCTGCTAACAAATAATGATATGTCGCACCTGGTAAGAAAAATTTCTTGTAGTTTCTTCGAGTTAAATCTCTAGTGAGACGTATATGGGGATCTTGATCAATACCTACTGGTACAACAGTTGGTTGTAAACCCTCTAATACTTGGGGTAAAATTATGTCGCCAACTTGAATCAATGAGGAAATGTAGAGTCCAAATGTTCGTTCTCCATAAATAGCGTTTAACATATTCTGTGTGACTAACCTACTTACCTTAAAACACACGTCCTTTACAATTGGTTCTTTTGATTGTCTCCAGATATACGCTTTTTCTGGAGAAGGATCTAAACCAAGTGCTAATACATCAGCAATATTATCGATTGCTGCCGCTTCTGCTTCATCCCAGGGTATCCCGTTGTCTTCCCAGGACTCAATATCCGCAATTGCATAAAACGCTTTTCCACCCATTTTTTGAAATTCAACGATTTCTAAGGCTGTTGTTAGTGTTCCTAAATGGAACGGTCCGGATGGTTTAATTCCGCTCATTACTGCCCAAGGTTGTTTTTTTTCAATAGCCTTAAAAACGAGATTCAAATCACGATGCCCAAAAATTATTTTCCTTCTAATAAATCTGTTTTTGAGCATTTTCTGTCTTAACGTTTCAGTTATTTCTTCAATTCCAAACTCCCTAATTAATTTTGAATAATCTTCATCTTCAATAGCACTTGTCCCCCACGGATCGATTTTAAAATCATGCGTCATGCTTTTCTCCTATTGTTAATGTTTGATATTAATAAAAATATATACAGCATAATAAATTTTGATAAGTATGAAAAAATTTTCTAAAGAGGAAATCAGAGTTTTAATAAATTTATTAGACTTTTCAAAAATTAAAGGTGAATTAATACCAATAATAATCCAAGATCATGAAACTAATGAAGTTTTGATGCTCGCTTTCGCAAATAAAACCGCGATTGAAAAATCTTTAGAAACAGGATATATGCACTATTATTCAAGATCCAGGCAGAAAATTTGGAAGAAGGGAGAGACTAGCGGCCATTTTCAAGAAATTGAAAAAGTTATTGTAGATTGCGACAATGATTCCCTTTTAGTGATGGTAAAACAAATTGGGGGTGCATGTCATGAAGGTTATTATTCTTGCTTTTATAGAAATTTTAAGAATGGAAAATTTAATGAAATTAGAAAAAGAATTTTTAATCCTAAAGATGTTTATGGAAATTAAATTTAAACAATTTTCATAAAAAAAGAGATTTTTATTTAGAATTTCTAAAGTTTTATATATTTTTTACAATAAATTATATTGGTTTTAATTAAAAATCTTTTTTAGGCAAGGGTTGCACTCCATGAAAAAAGAGAAGGCTCTGGATGATATTGATAAGAATATTATAAGAATTCTTCAAAATGATGCACGTACAAGCTATAGGGAGATCCAGGAGCGGCTAGGAATCTCGATTGGGACTATTCATAATAGAATTTCTAAATTAAGGGATTCAGGTGTTGTCCAAGGGTATACCCTGCGACTGAACAATGAAAAGCTAGGATATAAATTGACATTTTTAATCAGAGTTAATGTAGATGGAAAACATACAGAAGAGATATTAGAAGACCTTAAGAATATTCCTGAAGTCTGCTCTATTTTTCATACCACGGGTGAACAATCTGCTGCATTAATCTGTAGATTTATAGATAGTGATTCAGTCCATCAGTTTATCAGAGAGTTGAATCAGAAGGAGTATGTTACACGAACTAACTCGAATATGGTTTTAAAAGAGTACAAAAACAGTTCATTTGTGGAAATCTAATTCATCTACGCTTTAATGTGTTCAAATGACTTGGCGTATTGAGCTCTTAAAAAGCCAGATATCCTAACTATAAATAAGTAAGTAAGATCACTCTTTCATTTCAACAATCAAAAAATTTGTTTGTTATCATAAAATTGAAACTGATTCAAACTCATCTTCTATTGTTTTTACTGGAAAAAAGTAAACTTTTTTTAGTTATATATATATAGATCCCTAAATCATAAAATTTATTTTAAAATCAAAAAAATCATAAAATCGTGAAAAAATATGTCAGGCGTTCCAATTATTATACTTAAAGAGGGAACAGAAGAAACTCGTGAAAAGGAGGCCCGAAAACAAAATATATCGGCGATGGTTGCTATTGCTGAGGCTGTGCGATCTACACTCGGCCCAAAGGGTATGTCAAAAATGCTGGTTGATTCTATGGGTGATGTAACTATTACTAATGATGGAGCAGAAATATTGAAGAATCTCGATATCGAAAATATCTCTGCGAATATGATGGTAAATGTAGCTAAGTCGATTGATGATGATATAGGAGATGGGACTACATCTGCTGTAATTTTTTCTGCCGCACTATTAGATAATGCTTTAGATTTAATTGAACAAGATATTCATCCAAAACCCATTACCCACGGATATAAATTAGCAGCTGATAAATCACTTGAAATTATCAAAGAGATTGCAGTGAAAATTCCTGAAGATAGCGATGAAATCCTTATGAATGCTGCAAAAACCGCTATGAATGCGAAAGATATCTCTCCATTAAAGGAATTTTTCGCAGATTTGGCCTTAAAAGCAGTAAAACAAATAGCAGATGACGGAAATACATTTGGTAAAGTAGCTAATGTAAAAATTGTAAAAGCTCCTGGAAAGTCTTTAAAAGATAGTGAATTAATTAATGGCGTATACATTCAGAAAGAAAAAGTTAATACCATGATGCCTGAAGTTATAAAGGATGCTAAAGTGGCAGTAATCAGGCGCAAACTCGACGTAAAAAAGACAGAATTCGATGCTCAAGTAAGAATCACTAGCCCAACAGAAATTCAAAGGTTTCTTGACCAAGAAGAGAAAATTTTATTAGATTACATGAAGATTTTTAAAGATTTGGGAGTTAACATGATTGTAAATAGTAGTGACATTTCCGATAAATTTGGTGCTTTTCTAGCCAGAGATGGAATTGCTGCTATTAAGAACGTTGGTGAAAGTGACTATAAATCTATTTTAAAAGCAGTGGATGCAAAATTAGTTGATGATTTAACCTCTTTGTCAAGCGATGATTTAGGATTTGCTGAAAAAGTGCTATTTGAAAAACTTGGCGATGATAATTACACTTTATTTTCAGGATGTAAAAATCCAAAATCTGTTTCTATTTTACTCAAAGGGGGTCTCGATAAGATTCTTAGCACTGCAGAAGTCTCATTACATGATGTATTGTCGGTAATTGCTAAAATTATGGATACGAAGGCGGTTGTTGCTGGTGGTGGCGCAATTCATATGGAGCTCTCCAAAAGAATTAAAGCATATGCCAATGAAATTGGTGGAAAAGAACAACTTGCAGTTTCAGCTTTCGCTTTAGCACTTGAAGAAATCCCTAAAACCTTGATTAGAAATGCGGGTCTGGAAGAAATTGAAAAGCTTACCGAATTAAGAGCAGCACACAAAACAGATGCAGATAAGTGGATTGGAATTGACACCATAACTAATACAATTGAAGATAACTTCAAAAAAGGAATCATTGAACCCGCAGAATTATTAAATCATATTATAAAATCTGGGAGTGAATTGGCAAATCTTATCTTAAGAATTGACCGAATCATTTCGGCAAAAGGTACGTAAGAAGGCGGAATGTAATATTAGACTGTTTTTATTTTTTTTTCTTTTTTTTCTTTATTTGTTTTACATATAATCATGGTTTTGAAATTCTCAGTATAATTTTTATCAAAGATCATCTTATTTTTCGCAAATTTTTATTTAGGACTTGAAAAAGTTAATAAAGTTACATAATTTTCCTATAACACATTATACACTAATAGATATCAATATACAAGAACAGCTATACTGTTATCATAATGCAGATCATTGATCAAGAAAATTTTGACAAATTAAGAGCATTAAATAATGAAAATGTTATAAAGATTGTAAATGAATTTGTCGACTTGTGTAGACCTTCTAAGGTTACTGTAATAACAGATTCAATAGAAGATATAGAATATTGCAGACAAACAGCAATTAAAATTGGCGAGGAAGCGAAACTAGAGATTGAGGGACATACAATCCATTATGATGGATTCTTCTCAATGTCAAATCACGACCAAGCAAGGGATAAGACAAATACAAAGGTATTAATCCCAAAAGGACAATACCATCCTCCTGCCATAAATACAATTGAGAGAGAAGAAGGGCTTAAGGAAATTTTGGAAATTATGAAAGGATGTATGGAAGGTAATGAATGTCTAATCCGGTTTTTTTGCTTAGGCCCTAAAAATTCAAAGTTTTCAATCCTTGCCCTTCAGCTTACAGATTCTTTTTATGTAGCTCATTCAGAAGATCTCCTCTATAGAGCAGGTTATGAAGAATTTAAAAAATTGAATGGATCTGATGAATTCTTCTATTTCATTCATTCCTCTGGAGAATTAATTGGAGATCCTCCAGTAACAAAAAACCTTGATAAGAGAAGAATTTATGTGGATCTACAAGAAGGGCGTGTATTATCTGTTAATAATCAATATGCTGGAAATAGTCTTGGATTAAAAAAATTAGCTTTAAGATTAGCAATTTATAAATCCAATAATGAGGATTGGTTAACAGAACATTATTTTATTCTGGGTGTACACCCTAAAGGAAAAAATAGAGTTTCATATTTCTGTGGAGCCTTTCCAAGTGCTTGTGGTAAGACCAGTACAGCCATGTTGCCTGGTCAGACGATAGTGGGTGATGATATTGCCTATCTTCGCGTATGGAATGATGGATATGCTCATGCTGTAAACATTGAGAGAGGAATTTTTGGTATTATCAAAGATGTTAATCCTAAAAATGACCCTGTTATTTTTGAAGCGTTAACAACTCCAAGAGAAACCATTTTTAGTAATGTATTGGTAACTGAAGGTTCGCCTTATTGGATTGGTGATGGGAGATCAATCCCAGCAAAAGGTATTAATTTTTCAGGAGAATGGTATATAGGTAGAATTGATGATGATGGAAAGGAAATCCCACTTGCTCACCCTAATGCTCGATACACAATTCGGATTGAAGAATTAGGTAATGTTGATGAAAATTTGCACAATCCGGATGGCGTTCCTATATCTGGAATATTTTATGGCGGACGGGACAGTGATACATTGCCACCTGTCCTTGAAAGCCTAAGTTGGGAACATGGAGTTTTCTTAGGTGCTTCAATTGAATCAGAAACAACCTCTGCTACGTTAGGTGCTGAGGGTGTAAGACAAATAAATCCTATGTCTAACCGTGATTTCTTAGTTATAAGTATGAGACAGTACCTCAAAAATCATTTCGACTTTGGTAAAAGACTAAAAAGTTGCCCAAAAGTATTTGCAACAAATTATTTTCTCAAAGATAAGGCTGGAAAGTATTTAAATGGAATTTTAGATAAGCTTTGCTGGGTAATTTGGGCAGAAGGGCGAGTACAAAATGATTTTAAGTGTATAAAAACACCAATTGGCTATATACCTATATATACAGACTTAGAAATTTTATTTAAACAATATCTTGATATAGATTATAAAGAAGCAGAATATATTGAACAATTCTCTATTCGGACTAAAAAGCTTTTAGAAAAATTAGAGCGCATTGAATCCATGTATAAAAAAGAAAAAGATGTTCCACAATTTTTTTGGGATATGCTTAATGATCAGAGAAAAAATTTGATAAACTTAAGAAATGAGTATAATATGGAAGAAATTTCGCCTTTATTATTAGAAAAGTTATAAGCTACGATAATTCAATTAGGCTAAATACTTTAAACCACTTCTTACTTTATAGGTTTTTCTAACCCTATCCATCTCAATAAATCTCTTTATTTCAAGATTGTTTAGTAAATCCCTCATCTCAGTACGGTCTTTCTTTAGTTCCTCTCCTAATCCTTGTATATCAGTTTCATACGTTTTTAATATTTGTATAAGTGATGAATATTCTTCATAAATTACATTAACTAGATGCGTTATTGACTCTTTTATGTTCAATCCCGTTTTTGTACTTGTTGGAAAGATTTTACTCTTTTCCGATAAATAATTTTGGCTCTGTATTATTTCTGGAGGTCGAGCACCCTCTATATCCTGCTTATTAGCTAGAAAAACAACAGGAGTGCTAGAAGGTAATATCTTTCTTATAGAATTTAATATTACAATTGCGCTATCATCCTTTTCAGGAGCCGCAGCATCAAAAATAAATATAATTCCATCTGAACCACTCGTGACAATATTCCTCATAACTGAAAATCTAAGAAGTCCTGGTGTGCCAAATAAATAACAATCAAAACCATTTAATTTTATTGACCCTAAATCCATCCCAACTGTATAATACTTTTCATCTTTGCCTTTCGCTTCTACATTCAATGCATTCTGATCTAAAACTTTTATATAACTTGATTTACCCGACTGTAATGGACCCGATACCAGAATTTTTATTATCGTTTCACCAATTTTTTAATAATGCAAATGTAACTTAGATTTTACTTTTTTATTTATCTATTTAAAAGGATAATATACTTGGATAATATATTTTATTTATTAAATAGTTAATTTGTGGTTTAAATATTAATATCTTAACTTTCATTTCAAGTTTTCGTAAATAATTAAGAAAAATAATTTATGATTATATAAACGGTGTTTTCCTTGATTCTTTACATTTTAAAATAAAATTTACTTTAAATTTTCTTTCCAATGATATGTGAAAAAGAAGTATTTCCAATTATAAAGTAGGCTTTTAATTCTTTCAAACTACTTATTATACTTCAAAATCTTCGGCTCTTTTTAACTTGCTTTTACTAAAATTAATAATCTGCGCTAAAATTTTTGATTTATCTACAGAACTATTTAATTCATTTGGTTCAATAATATATCCTTTATTTTGAGCGAGATTGTATATTTTTTCTCCTATTTTTGTCCTAACCATAACAGTTGTATAACCAGTTTGAGAGCCCAACCCTCCGAACGAAATATCCGCAAAATAATTTGAAAAATATTCACACACTCTACACGCATGTCTCATAATATCACTAAGTTCAGAAAATTCTATCTTTAAGGGTGTATCTTTAGTTCTTAGATTAATTATCAAATTTTCTTTTATGTTTATCTTCTCAATATCCTTAAAATAAAACTTGAACCTCTCTTCTATTTTCGCTCTAGCAACGTCATCAAATTTAAAATTCTCATAACAAAATAAACCTAAAGTATACTTAACAATATGAGCAGGAATAATATTGAGTTCTTGCATTTTTCTAATAGAGTGAATTTGGCAGGGAACTCCAACAACAGCAATTTTCATGTAATCGGAATGCATAATTTTTTTTAATTCAGAAATAGTGGAAACAAATGTATTATAGTTTCCTAATTCCGGAACAGGACCTTTTAAGTCATAATAAGTTCCTGCCGCTTCAAGGATTTCTTCCTTGCTTCTAGCAAAAAAAGGTATTCTCTGAAAAGAATTAATTCTTTTTGAAATAAGTGCTCCATTTATTAAATCATTCTCTAAAAGAGCAATTAAAATAGCTGTAACAACACCCCCATCAGTGGCTATCTCCCGTATTTTTGAATCTTTTGCCTGAGCTGTAACAATTTTAGACCAATTTCCTATTGGAGGCTTAAAATTATATTTCTTGTTTAACTCACTTTTCAATTCAAAAGTCTCAGGGCAAATTAAATAGCATATTCCACAATGCAGACAATTTTCTTCATTTGAATAATGTGGGGGTCCATCCTCAGTCATTTCAATTGCTCCAATATCTGCTGCAGTACAAAAACTAACACATCCTCCACATTCGCCACATATACCCCTTTCATGAACTTCTTTAATGAGGTCTTCAAAAGATTTAGGCACAATATCATTCATTTTTGGAGTATTATCTTCATCCATATAAACTTACTCTTTTTTTTTCTTTAGTAATTTTATAACATTTTCTAATATTATAATATTATTAAAAAAACTTTATAAAAATGATATAAATTCGGATATTTTTCACAAAATAAATATAGAATTCTGAATATTTTTTCTCGATTTAGTAATTTGCTCCTTTACAATTCTGTTATTACAAAAATAACCTCTTTCACGATATTTTGAATTAATATTCAATATTGATAATTAAAAAAGTTAAAATATCTATAAATAATACTTTTTTCTCACTAATTATTGGAATTGATAAATGAAAATGCCGGAGATTTTAATAAAAGTTATCAAAATCCGATATGGTAAATAATCTTTAAATAGCAAGATCGATCTTAATTATAATATTGAAATTTATGATCGTAATTTTAAAAAATATAATAAATATCTTATTAAAACTGTTAATATTTATAAATTAAGATAATTAGAATCGATAACAGATAAGATTAATTAGATAATGGTTGGAAAAATTATGCAAATGGTTGATTTTGAATTTCGAAATGAGATAATAAAGGAAAATTTCTCATTAAATTATTGTTATCAGTGTGGAACTTGTTCTAGCTCATGTCCTGTAGCCTTTATTACCAATGGTGAATTTAATCCTCGAAAAATTATTGAACAATCACTTTTAGGGCTTAAAGATTTATTAATAAAAGATCAAAAACCTAATGTATGGTTATGTTGTACATGTCATATGTGTGTAGAAGAATGCCCCCAAAACGTTTTTTTAACAGAAATTTTTGAGAGAATTAAAAATATGATTGTATTAATAGGAGAACCTTACCCTGAGACCTTTAAAATGCAAGCTAAAAGTATTATAGAAAATGGTTTAGCAATTCCACTTTCACAACCAATCATTCGTAGAAGAAATCAATTAGGACTCCCAAATGTAGAGTCCGTTAATATTAATGAGATAAATAAATTATTAAAAGCTACTAATTTTGAAAAAAAAGTAAACTTACTAGGGGAAAGTTAATAAAATGTCATATAGCTATTTTTTAGGATGTGTAATTCCTGGAAGGCTCCCATTTTTAGAAATATCTGCTCGAAAAACATTTGAAGAAATTGGTATGAAAGTTGGAGATCAAGCTAAATGTTCATGCTGTCCAGATCCTACCGGAGCCGCTCAATTGGATCATGAAACATTCCTAGCTTTAGGAGCAAGAAATTTATGTCTTTTTGAAGAAAGTAACAATCATATATTAAGCCTCTGTTCTGGATGTACAGAGTCTCTTAAAACAGTTAAACATATTTTAGATAATGATGATGAGAAGAAAAAAGAAATTAATTCGAACTTAAAGATAATAGGAAAAACTTATAAAGGAGATATTGATATTAAACATTTTGCTGAAGTGTTATATGAAAATATTAAAAAAATTAAAGAAAAGGTTAAAAAACCATTAAAAGATCTAAAAGTTGCGGGTCACCCCGGTTGTCATTATTTACGTCCTTCTGAAATAATAAATTGGGATGATCCACTCAATCCAAAAACATTAGATGAATTAATAGAAGCAATTGGAGCAGATCCTATTGAGTATGATATGAAGAATGATTGCTGTGGAAATCCAGTAGAAAAAACTGATAAAGAGATCTCCTTGAGTATGTTAGAAAGCAAACTTAAAAGTATGAAAGAAGCAGGAGCAGATTGTATCGCTTGTGTTTGCCCCGCTTGTTATCAACAATTTGATTTCAATCAGAGAGAAATAAATAAAAATAACAATACTGACTATAATTTTCCAGTTTTTTACATAACCGAGTTAATTGCTTTAGCCCTAGGAATAAATACAGAGGAACTTGGATTAAATTTCCATAGGATTAAAGTGAATGATGTTTTACAAAAAATTAATTAAACTATAGGAGGCAATATAATTTGGGTGAAAATCTGAAAAGAGTAATGGTTATTGGTGGAGGAATCGCAGGGATTCAAGCATCCTTAGATTTAGCTGAAAGAGGTATAGTAGTTGAATTAATTGAGAAAAATGCCTGTATTGGTGGACGGATGGCTCAACTTGATAAAACATTCCCTACTAATGACTGTTCTATCTGTATTTTAGCTCCTAAGCTCGCAGAGTGTTTTCGACATCCAAATATTACGTTACATACACTCTCAGAAATAAAAAACTTGTCAGGTCAACCAGGGAATTTCAATGTGAAAATATTCAAGAAAGCAAGATATGTAAAAGAAGACGAATGTATAAATTGTGGGGTATGTATAGAAAAGTGCCCTATGAGGGTAGATGATGAATTTGATATGAAATTAAGGAAACGTAGAGCAATATATATTGATTATGTTCAAGGAGTCCCCTCAATAATGACAATAGATAGAGAAAATTGCTTATTCTTCACAAAAGATGCTTGTAGGATCTGTGAAAAAGTATGTGAGAGAGAAGCAATCGATTTCGACCAAAAAGATGAAGAATTTGAATTAAACGTAGGATCAATCATCGTGGCGACTGGTTATGATATATTTGAACCAACATCTCTTGGTTCTTTAGGATATGGACGATATCTCAATGTTGTTACTGCTTTAGAATTTGAAAGACTAATTTGTGCTTCTGGGCCTTTGGGTGGACATCTGAAGAGGCCCTCAGATAAAAATGAACCTAAAAAACTTGCTTTTATTAATTGTGTAGGTTCAAGGGATATAAAAAACAATCCATATTGTTCATCTTGTTGCTGTATGTATACCACTAAAGAAGCAATGATCGCTTATGAGCATGATAATGAAATAGAAACTTCAATTTTTTATATTGATCTCAGGGCTGCAGGTAAAGGATTTCGAGAATATATTCAAAGGGGAGAAAATGATTATGCTATTACATATATTAAAGGGAAGGTAGCGAAGATATTAGAAGATGACCAAAAAAACCCTCTCATATTTTATGAAGATATTAATACATCGCAAGTTAAACAACTTAAATATGACTTAGTAGTTTTAGCTACTCCTATGGTGCCAAAAAAAGATGCTGGGGAATTAGCTAAAATTTTAGGGATTAAAATAGATGATTATAACTTTTTCAAAGCAAATAGTTACCACCCACAAAAATCCTCTAAAGAAGGAATTTTTCTCTGTGGTGCTTGTAGAGAACCAATGGATATTCCGACTTCAGTAATTGATGCAAGTGGAGCTGCTGCTAAAGCCGCTGAAATAGTAATGAGGGGATAAGGAATATGTCAGATGATGATATTAGAATTGGAGTTTTTGTTTGTCATTGTGGTACTAATATAGGTGGTGTTTTAGATATTTCTGAGTTAACAGAATATAGCAAAACCTTACCAAATGTGGTATATAGTGCTGATAACCTATATACATGTTCAGAAGTTGGATTAAGTGAGATCAGAGAAAATATAAAGGAACATGATTTAAATCGTGTTATTGTAGCATCATGTTCTCCTCGGACTCATGAACCCTTATTTAGATCAACTTGTCAAGAAGCAGGCTTAAATCCTTATTTATTTGAAATGGTAAATATTCGGGATCAAGATTCTTGGGTTCATATGAAAGAACCTGAAAAAGGAACCGAAAAAGCCAAAGATCTCATTAGAATGGGTGTTTATAAGGCAGCTTTATTAGAATCATTAGAAAAAATGCAAGTTGGTGTGATACCTTCTGCTATAGTAATAGGTGGAGGGATCGCAGGAATGAATGCTGCATTAAATTTAGCTAACCAAAATTTTAAAGTAAGTTTAATAGAAAAGGATTCTGAGTTAGGCGGATTACTCAGACATCTAAACAAAGTATATCCTACTAATGAAGATGCTTCAATTATACTAGAGACAAGAAATTTGGTAGAGAATCATAAAAAAATAGATTTATATAAGTCTGCTGTAATAGAAAAAATTGAAGGATATGTAGGGAACTTTAAAGTAATTATTCTCCAAAATAAAAAAACATTAGAAATCGAAGCAGGTGCTATTATTGTTGCTACAGGTGCGAAGGCTTTATCACCAGAAGGATATTATAACTATAATGGAAAAACCATAATAAGTCAATTAGAATTAGAGGGAATATTAAAAGAGAATAAAATCAATACTAATAACATTACAATGATTCAATGTGTCGGCTGTAGAAATGAAGAAAGAAAATATTGTTCGAATATATGCTGTATGACTGCGCTTAAAAATGCAATCTTAATTAAGGAGCAAAATCCAGATGCTAATGTTAATATAATTTTTAGAGATATTCAAACTCAAGGTGTTACCTATGAGGAATATTATAGAAGAGCAAGAGAAATGGGAATATTATTTATAAAATATTTGCCAGAAAAACCGCCAATTATTAAGAAAGATCGTATTGAGGTTTATAATGAATTTATGAATCAAGTTATTGGAATTCCCTATGATCTTGTAGTATTATCAATGCCTCTTATTGCTAATGAAGATTCAGAGCAATTAGCTAAAATGTTAAAAGTTCCATTAGAGGAGAATAACTTCTTTTTAGAAGCTCATGTGAAATTAAGACCTGTAGATTTTGCTACAGATGGTATATTTGTATGTGGCTCAGCTCATTGGCCAGCAGATATTTCAGAAAGTATATCACAATCAAATGCAGCAGCTTCGAGAGCTAGTACAATAATCTCAAAAGAAATGCTAGAAGTAGAAGGTTCTACAGCCGAAGTTAATACAGATTTATGTGTAGGATGTGAAGCGTGTATTAAGATCTGCCCCTATAGTGCAATATCTAAAGATGAAGAAACAGATACCGTAGTAGTTAATAAAGTGGTTTGTAAAGGTTGTGGAGTATGTGGTGCTAGTTGTCCGCATAATGCAATTACCATACACCACTTTACTAGTGATCAAATTATTGCTGAAATTGTAACTTATGGAGGTGGAGAATAAATGGTATTTGAACCAAAAATTTTGGGATTTTTATGTAATTGGTGCTCTTATGCAGGAGCAGACTTAGCGGGTGTTAGCCGAATCCAATATCCAACAAATGTCAGAGTTATTCGCGTTATGTGTTCTGGAAGAGTTGATCCTGTGTTTATAGCTGAAGCATTTATGAACGGTATTGATGGAGTACTTGTTCTAGGATGTCATTTAGGAGATTGCCATTATATAAATGGTAATTATGAAGCAGAATTAAAAATGAAAATGTTAAGCAAAACATTATCAATGATAAATTTCTCTGATCGAGTACGCCTTGATTGGGTTTCTGCTGCAGAAGGAGCTAGATTTGCTCAAATAGTGAGTGATTTTACTGAACATATCCGTAAATTAGGACCATCTCCAGTTAAAAATAAAAAAGTAAAAAAAGAAATAATTGATAATCTAAATGCTGTTAAATTTGCCCTATGTGATACAAGATTAAGAGCTTTAGTTGCGAGGCAAAGGGAATTAACAACAGATGGTAATGTATATGGCGAAATAATACCAACAGAAGAATTTGAGGAAATACTTGATAATGCTATTGAAAATGAAATTATTCGTCATAAGATTTTAGAAAAAATAAAGAATAAAGGTAAGTCTGTCCCTGATATCGCAAAAGAAATCGAAATTGAACCACATAAGGTTTTGCGTCATATTGTAACTCTTCGAGCTCGAGGGTTAGTTGATGTAGATCAAATAAATGAAGAAATTCCAACTTTCATATCAATTAAAGAGGTGTAAAGATGGAAAAAGTTGGTTCGGTTTTAGTAGTAGGAGGGGGAATAGCAGGTATACAAGCATCAATGGATCTAGCAGATTCAGGGTTTAAAGTCTATTTAACTGAATCATCAATGAGTATTGGAGGAGTTATGTCTCAATTAGATAAAACATTTCCTACTAACGATTGTTCTATTTGCATACTCGCTCCTAAATTAGTAGCTGCTGGACGTCATGAAAATATTACATTGTTAATTAACACGACTTTAGAAAAACTTGATGGAAATCCAGGTAATTTTACTGTTGAGCTATTACAAAAAACATTGTTATTAGATCAAGAGAAATGCACTGGTTGCGGTGTATGTGCTCAAGAATGTCCTGTAGAAGCGATTGACTTCTTTAATGAAGGTTTATCGAATAGGTCAGCAATATCTGTAAAATTTCCACAAGCAGTTCCCTTAGTTTTTTCAATAGACCAAGAATTATGCATAGGATGTGGTTTTTGTAAGGGTGTTTGTAAAGCTAAAGCAATAGATTACACTCTTGAGGATAAATTTACCACTCTGAATGTTGGAGCTATAGTATTAGCACTTGGGTTTGACGAATATGACCCTAGTCTAACCCAACAATATGGGTACAGTAAATATTTGAATGTAGTCACTAGTATTGAATTTGAGCGAATATTAAGTGCAAGTGGGCCACATTTGGGACTTATCCTTAGACCCTCTGATGGAATAATTCCAAGAAAAATAGCATTCTTGCAATGTGTTGGTTCAAGAGATAGAAAACGTGGCGTAGAGTATTGTTCTTCAGTTTGTTGTATGTATACCGCAAAAGAAGCGGTAATTGCGAAAGAGCATATGGAAATTATAGAACCCACAATTTTCTCAATGGATGTGAGAGCTGTTGGAAAAGATTTCGATAAATATATTGAACGTGCTCAAGATGAGTATGGCATAAGATATATTAGAAGCAGAATATCTGATATTAAGGAAATACATGAGACAAAAGATCTATTACTTCATTTTGAAAATGAAGAAGGAAAAGTAGTTAGTGAAATTTTTAATTTGGTCGTTTTAGCAGTAGGAGCTTTACCAAATCATAGCACAAAAGAGTTAGCTAAAAAATTAAACATTGAATTGAATAGTTATGATTTCTGTAAAACAAAACCATTCTGCCCCGTAGAGACATCCAGAGAAGGAATTTATGTATGTGGTATGATTTCAGAGCCTAAAGATATCCCAGAAACAGTTGTAGAAGCGAGTGCTGCTGCAGGAGCTGTTAGTATTCTTTTATCTGATGTCAGAAATACATTAATTACTCAAAAACAATTACCAAAAGAAATAGATACAAGTGGAGAACCCCCCCGAATAGGCGTTTTTATATGTCATTGTGGTATTAATATTGGAGGCGTTGTAGATGTTCCTGAAGTCGTTGAATATGCAATACAATTACCGGATGTAATTTATGCAGAAAGAAATTTGTATACATGCTCCGCTGATACCCAAACTAATATCAAAGAACAAATTAAAGAAAAGAATTTAAATAGAGTAATAGTTGCTTCATGTACACCAAGAACTCATGAACCTCTATTTCAAGCAACTATTAGGGAGGCAGGTTTGAATAAATATCTCTTCGATTTAGCAAATATACGTGATCAATGTTCATGGGTACATATGCATGAACCAGAGGCAGCAACAGAAAAAGCGAAGGATTTAGTGAGAATGGCTGTTGCAAAAGCTCGAAAATTAGTACCTCTTCAAGAACAACAAGTAGAAGTAATTCACAAGGGAATGGTAATTGGAGGCGGCGTTGCAGGGATGACAGCAGCTTTAAATCTTGCAAATCAAGGATTTGAAGTATTTCTCGTAGAGAAAAGTGAAAATTTAGGGGGTTTTTCTAATAATATTTATCAAACTATAGAAAATTATGACGTTCAAGAATTTCTTAAAGATTTAATTAACAAAGTTAATGGACATAAACTCATTAATGTATTTCTAAACGCTAGAATTAGCTCAATAGGAGGTTATGTTTGTAATTTTACAACCAAAATTACTCATGGAACGGATAAACAAAAGAAAGAATTCCAGCATGGTATTATTATAGTTGCTACTGGAGCTCATGAATATCAACCTAAAAATAGTGAATTTCTTTTTGGTAAAGATAAAAGAGTTATTTTACAATCCGAACTTGAGAAAATTCTTTTTACTGAAGAAGAAAAAATTAATGATTTAAAATCAATCGTAATGATCCAGTGTGTTGGATCAAGAAATGAAGAGAATCCTTATTGTAGTAGAATGTGCTGTAGTGAAGCCATTAAAAATGCGTTAAAAGCAAAAGAAATTAATCCGAATCTTAATATCACTGTTCTATATAGGGATATTAGAACTTATGGTTTTAAAGAAAAATATTATAATTTAGCAAGAGAAAAAGGAATAATTTTTCTTCGGTTTAAAGATGATAAACCTCCAGAAATTAAACTAGATAATGGTAAATTAGGTATTTATATAGATAAACCAGATATTGGAAATATCAAGATAAATGCGGATTTAGTTGCTCTCAGCGCCGGTATAGTTGCTGATGGCGAAACAAACGAAAATTTAGCAAAAATGTTGAAAGTTCCTATTAATGATGATAAATTTTTCTTAGAGGCTCACGTAAAGCTCCGACCATCAGATTTCGCAACTGAAGGCATCTTTTTATGCGGTACTGCTCGTGGAACTGCAACAATAAGCGAAAGTATAGCACAGGCAATGTCTGCCGCCTCTAGAGCCACCACAATTTTATCTAAAGATATTTTAATAACTGAGGGTATTATTTCTAAGGTTGATCCTGCTTTATGTATTGGTTGTAATAGATGTGCTGAAGTTTGTAATTATGGTGCTATTGGTGTAAAATATGAAGAAGGATTAATGATCTCTGAAGTTAATCCTTTACTTTGCAAAGGTTGTGGAGATTGTGCTGCTGAATGTCCTGCAGAAGCTATTACAATGAGTCATTTCGGACGTATTCAAATTGAACCTATGATAACTGAAGCTGCTAAAGCTACAGTTTCAGATGGACAACTAAGAATCGTCGCTTTTCTCTGTAACTGGTGTAGTTATGCCGGAGCTGATTTAGCTGGAGTAAGTCGATATCAGTATCCTCCAAATATAAGGACTATAAGGGTTATGTGTTCTGGCGGTATCCCAAAGAGCTTTATATTACAAGCATTTTTAAATGGGGCTGATGGTGTTTTTGTTGGAGGATGTCATCTTGGTGATTGCCACTACATAGCCGGAAATCAAGATGCTTTAAGAAGAACTAATGAAATTGAAAACGTATTAGGATCCCTTGGAATTAATCCAGAAAGATTCATGCGAAGATGGATCTCTGCGAGTGAAGGGAAACTATTTGCTGAAACGATTACAGGATTTACCGAAAAGCTAAAAAAATTGGGCCCTATTGAAAATGATTATAAAAAAAAAGAAATTATAATAATAGAATAAGAATCTTATCAAGTTCATAAAATTAGGAGTTTTTTAGTATGATAATAACTAAACAAAAGGATATTGAAGAAATATATGAAATGACAAAACCATACTCAAAAATCTTGGTTGCTGGGTGTGATGGTTGTTGTCAACCTCCACGTTCAATAAATGAAGCAAAAGTTCTAGCACAAATGCTCGAATTGAAGGCAAGGAGTGAAGGAAGAGATTTAAAGTGGAAAGCTATCACTGTTTTAAGACAATGTGATGATAGGATTGCGGCTACAACATTAAGACCCTTTATTGAAGAATATGATGCAATTGTTTCATTAGCGTGTGGTTTAGGGGTGGGAATGTTAAATAGAATTTTTCCCACAATTCTCACTTTTCCTGCACAGAATAGTATGTTCGGTGGAGCAGAGAATAATGGGGAAAATTATTTTGTTGAATATTGCGAAACTTGTGGTGATTGTTTATTGGGAGTTACAGGGGGTATATGCCCCATGGCAGGATGTGCTAAAAACCTAAGTAATGGTCCTTGTGGTGGACAAGTTGAAGGAAAATGTGAAGTAGGAGGATATATACATGATTGTGCATGGGTAAAAATCTGGGAACGCTTAAAAAAGTTTAACAGACTCGATCTTTTCACAATCTATAGACCTCCTCGGAATTACTATTTATGGTCAAGTCCAAGATATATTCATATATATGAACCAATTTCAAATGAAGAAGAACCAAAAAAGGAGGAGAAAATCTAAAATGGTAAACAGACCAGCTTTCAGTAATTTATTAAAAACGATAAGAGAAGGAAAATTTGTATTCACTGGTGAATTAGAACCAGAGAAGGATTTTGATTTAAACCATGTTCTGCATTCCGCAGAAGAAATGAAAAAAACTGGAAAAATAGTTGCGGCGAACGTTACTGATGGACCCCAAGGAGATGCTTATACATGTTCCATGGTCCCTTGCTACTTGGTTCAAGAAAAAGTTGGATTAGAAGCGATTTGGCAAATGACTGTAAGGGATAGAAATCGAATTGCTTTATTTGGCGATATATTAGGTGGAGCGATACTTGGCCTTAAAAATTTACTTGCTTTAACAGGAGATCATTCTGCTCTTGGAGATCATCAAAATGCTAGAGCTGTCTATGATTTAGATTCCACTCAATTGATTGATCTAGTTTCAAAAATGGTTGATGATGGAACTGATTTAGAAGGAAATGAGATAAAAGGGGGAAAACCCCAGTTAAATGTGGGCTGTGCGGCAAATCCAAATTCAAATCCAAGAGAACCAGAAATTTTAAAAGTTGGTAGAAAGGTAGAAGTAGGAGCAGATTTTATTCAAACCCAAACCTCATTTGATGTAGATGACGCTAAGGAATTTTTAAAAGAATTAGAAAGATATAATATCCCTGTTTTACTTGGCTTATTTCCGATAAAAAATTATGGAATTGCGTGGTATTTTAATGAATATATTCCTGGTGTTTCAGTTCCAAAAGATTTCCTTGATGCCTTAAAAAAGACTAAAAAAATAAAAGATAAAAAAGAAAAATATGCTACGATCGATAAAATTAATCTAGATTTTTATGAACCATTTATTAAAGAAATTAAGAAAACTACGAAAGCTGCAGGAATTCATTGCATGGCAGTACATTATGAAAGATTATTCGAACCACTCTTTAAAGACTTCTGAAAACGGGAACATTTAATTAAAGAAAAATAATATTTTCAAATTTTAAATTAAAATTTTTTTGATTAGTAATAAAAAAGAAAAGAGGGCATTAATAATGAAAAATTTGGATGATAAGGATAAAAGAATTCTTGAAATGCTTCTTGAAGATTCTAGAAGACCATACCATGAAATCGCAGCAGATATAAATGTGAATTTATCTGAATCTACTGTAAGAAAAAGAGTTATCAAGCTTCAAGAAGAAGGAGTAATTGAAAAATTTACTATAAAAATTTGTCGCGAAGATGAGAGATGTATTATTGCATTCCTTACATTATTTCCAAAAACTCAGGCTGAGACAAAAGAATTATTGAGAGAAGCACAAATTCTTCCTCAATGTGAGGAAGTTTACTTTCTCGCTGGAGAATGTGGAGTTTTAGTAAAAGTTAATGTACCAGAAATATTTGAATTAGATGCGTTAATAGAATCATTTCGTGGTCGTGCTGATGTAAGAAGTGTTGAGAGAGTATGCGTGGTTTTAAGACCTATTAAAACAGTTTCTCAAAATTAAACTTGTAATTTGTAAGATTAAAACTAATAGATTTTAGGTTTTTTGACTTATTACTAAAGAAAAATAATAGATTTAATAATTAGCTTTCTTAATATACCCAAAGAAAATAACCAAACATATAATTATGTCTAATAATTCAGTTATAACTATAAATAATGCATTTTCTCCGATAATATTTTGGAATAAAACTCTTAATAAATTAGATATTAGGTATCCTGTAAATCCTATTGCAACGATTAGTGGTTGTATTTGAGATAATCTTTTATTGCGATATGAAAAGTAGAACATCCACGTGGTAACTAACAATGATAAAATAATAAAAATAGCCATATTTATCCCCGAAAAAGTTGTATTAGGTGTAATAATTATCAATATCGCTTCTACTACTGCGATTATGGTTAAAATCTTTAGTGAAAAAGCGTTTCTTTCTCGAGGGTCATTATATTTCTTGATCTTCCCATTTGCTTGAAGAAAGATAATTATCATCATGATACTTAAGAACACCATAGGAGCCATTGTAGCGATTATAGCAAATTGCCTAATTTTTAGATAAAGCAGAAACACATCCGGAGCTACGACGGGATACATAAAATTCGAAAGCATTTCTAATAACTTACCGAAAAGTAAAAAAAGAAAGAACATCCCGAAAAGAAAAGGAAGGTCTGATGTGTACATCTTTTCTTGCATAAACCATCGCCTAAATAAATAAATAGCCATACCCGCTAGAATGGATAATCTAATAATATACGCTGTCAGTACTATGGATGCACCCTCAACAGTCTCTAACGTCTCAATAACAATATTTAGGTTAATTAAATATAGTATTATAATAAAAATGAACCCAATACAGATACCTAAAACTAATGCTAAGAGATACTTTCGTCTTGTTTGCATTCTAATCCTCTCATCTTTTTATTTCAAAACTCTTGTTTTTTTATTTTAGAATACTCTAAAAATAATTCATAATTTGTTTTTTTAAAATCAACTAATTCTGAGAATATTTTTTGGAGAAAGAGAGTATTCATGCCCTATTAAAATAAGATATTTCTCGAGTTCCCCTTCATGGGGAGATTTTTCTTTTTCCAGTCTTCTAAAAACTCTTCGAATTGATAATCTTCGATTCCAAGGGAATTTTTTCTTTTTTCTTTTTTAAAAATTTTCCCTTTTTTCTTCAAATTAAACTGTACTTTCCAATCATAATAGGATTGAGGTTTTTCCATCATGAGTGAAACATAAACAATATCATTTAAACCTTAAGACACCGACAAATTTATAATTTAAGATGGTGGTAAAATGAACACACTTAGATCCCATTCTATATCATAATCATAATAAACAATCAGAGAACCTTCAATGTGATAATCGTAAGCAATTAATCCACATAACTTTTCTAACTCATGAGCAATTTTCTTACAGCTCCATTGTGATGATTTTCCATAAAGTTCATAATTCATACATCCTTTTAAGGCTTCAAAAATCTCCAAACCCTTTGCTTCATCAGTGAATGGAACAAATTTCAAGCTGTAAAGAAGGATATACA
>JAHQWI010000085.1 GCA_029856085.1 Promethearchaeia archaeon
TTATTTCACACTCTAATTTCTCATTTAAATGGTATAGTGCATCTCTAGATGCACCGTGAACTTGGGGAATACATCTTATGGAGTAAGGATCTTGAACTCGCCCGCAATCTTTATGGGATTCCACTAATTGAGAATTCTGTAAAAATCTTCTTATCCTTTTTGCTACCAATATACTTCCTCTATGCGGTCTTAATTCTATTAATTTTTTAGCAAAAGGTTGTGGAGATGCTAGGTAACTCTCAAGAGTTAAAGCACCAATAAGATCAGCGTGATCAAGAGCCCTTGAAAAATCTTCAACTATTTTTATAGCATGAGCAGCAATAAATTGAGTTCCGTTGATTAAAGCTAACCCTTCTTTTGCTTGTAGTTTTAAAGGTTCTAAGTTATGTTCTTTTAAAACTTTTTCAGATTCAATGTAAGATCTGCTATCCCTTGTTAAGTAACCTAATCCAATCAATGGTAAAAATAAATGTGCTAATGGTGCCAAATCTCCTGAAGCTCCAACTGAACCTTGCTCAGGTACTAATGGGATATAATTATTTTCAATATGCCAACAAATTCTTTCCACAACTTGTAATGAGCTTCCAGAATAACCTTTAGATAGAGATTGTACTTTTAGAATTAACATTAATTTTGAAAGTTCTTTGTCTATTGGAGAACCTACACCTACACTATGGCTTTTAAGAAGATTTTCCTGTAACATTCCTGTTTCTTCCATTGAAATTTTAGTGGTACACAGTGATCCAAATCCTGTATTAATGCTATACACTAAATGATCTCCTTTAGCTATTGATTGAACTGCTTTAAAACTCTTTTCTATTTTTGCCTTTGTTTCTTCTGTTAAAACACCTCTTATTTGATCTCGAGCTATTCTCAATGCTATATTTACAGTTAACTTATCTATTCCATATCGAAAATTGTTTTCCATACAGTTTCCCCTTTAATTCTTTATTATTGCTCCTAAATAAGTTAATTGACCTTTAATTTTTATTTAAGTTTTTCAAAAAAATTTTCTACTATATTATCTAAAATCTTATCTTCTGCAATGAATGGAAGGGTAATATGACCTTTTTCTTTGTTCTTAATATTCCAATTATACGCTGTTTCATAAGCATGAGGATTTCTAGCCCAACTTCTTCTTGCGATTCCACCCAATACATCCCATTCAACAGAATTCCTTATTACATTATCCACTTTTTCAGAGCCATCTAACACCAACCCAAATCCGCCATTAAAGCATTTCCCTATGCCCACTCCCCCACCATTGGAAAGAACTACATAAGTCATGCCTCTGATTGCATTTCCCGTGAAGCTGTGTACAGCCATTTCTGCCATCACATTACTTCCATCTCTTATGTTTGATGTTTCTCTGAAAGGTGAATCTGTTCCAGAAACATCATGGTGATCCCTTCCGAGCATTATAGGTCCAACTTTTCCTCTTCTTACTAAACTATTAAATTTTAATGCTATCTCAATTCTCTCTTCAGCATCAGCATATAATATTCTAGCTTTTGTACCTACTACTAGATTATTTTTTTTTGCGTCTCTTATCCAAATATAATTGTCTCTATCTTGAGCTCTTCTTTCTGGGTTAATAGAAATCATTGCAGTTTGATCAGTTATATCTAAATCTTCTTCTTTTCCAGAAAGGCAAACCCATCTAAAAGGACCATAGCCATAATCAAAACATATAGGTCCCATTATATCCTCTACATAAGATGGAAAAATAAAACCTTCAGATGGATTAGTTTGATTTTTTGCTATTTCCTTGGCTCCGGCATCGTATACTGCCTTCAGAAAAGAATTACCATAATCCCAAAAATAAGTTCCCTTATTAGTCATTATATTAATAAGTTTAAATTGCTCCTTTAAAGATTCATCAACCAATTGTTTTAATCGATCAATATCATTTTTAATTAAATCTCTACCTTCTTTAAAACTAATTTGAAACGGAGTATATCCACCTTCGTAAACGGCATGGCAGGAAGTTTGATCAGATGCAAGTTCTACGGTAATATTATTTTCTACTATATATCTCCAAAGATTAACAACATTTCCGTGATATGCTATTGAGAGTGGTATACCAGATTTTCTCGCATCTTCAACCCATTGAAAGATCTCGTCCAAATCATCAGAAATTTTAGAAACCCAACCTTGATCATATCTTGTTTTTATCCTTGAATCATCTACTTCAGCGATAACACCGATTCCACCAGCAATTTCCACTGCTTTCGCTTGTGCTCCACTCATTCCACCAAGTCCAGATGATATGTATAAAATACCTTTTAAATCTTCATTTTGAGGTATATTTAGATACAATCTTCCTGCATTTAGCAAGGTAATATAAGTACCATGAACAATTCCTTGAGGCCCGATATACATCCACCCCCCTGCTGTCATTTGACCATAATTAGCTACACCCATAGCAGCTGCTACTGCGAAATCGTCTGGGTTGTCGAACATACCCACCATTAAACCGTTAGTTGAAATTACTCTAGGTGCATTTATTGAAGTAGGAAAAAGTCCAACTGGATGCCCAGAAGCTATAATTAGTGTTTGATGTTCAGACATTTGTTCTAAATATGTTTTAACTAATTGGTATTGCATCCAATTTTGAAAAACTTGCCCAGTTTCACCATAAGTTGTCAATTCATATGGATAAAGAGCCACGTCAAAATCGAGATTGTTATCAATCATAACTTGTAAGGCTTTACATTCAAGTGTATTTCCAACATATTCGTTGATAGGTTTAGCTTTTATATTTCCTTCAGGTCTGAATCTATAACCATAGATTCTGCCCCTTGTTATTAATTCTTCTAAGAATTCTGATGCCACTTTTTCATGTAAAGATGTAGGAATATATCTTAATGCATTCTTTAACGCCAATTTTGTTTGTGAAGGATTAAGTAGATAACCTCTTGATGGTGCTCGTCTTATTCCCTCAATGAATTTTGGATATGATGGTAGCTCTGAAGATAATTTAATACTCATCGCTTTTGAAATATCCATACTTTTATCTAACTCCATTTAATATTTAAATTATATTATTTTTTAGATACTCATCTTAAAAAGAATAATGCTTCTCCTTATTTTGAAATTGTTCATTTTGAAAATACATTTTCACGAAGAGAATAAGGAAGAAATGTAGGTTATTATTTCAAAATTTTAATTCCTCTAACTTCTAATTTATGTAAAAAATCAAGATAACCCTTAAGATTATTTTTTTCAATATTTAAATATTTTAAGGATGGGAGTAATTCTAATGATTCTGGTAATTCAGCTAAATAATTTGCTCTTAAGAATAAATATTTTAGAGATTTTAATCTTCCAATTGATTCTGGAAGTATTATTAGTTTGTTATTTCCTAAATATAAGTATTTTAATGATTGTAAAGACCCTATAGATTCTGGAATGCTACTCAATTCATTATAATAGAGATATAAATGCTTAAGAGATGTTAAAGATCCTAAAGTCTCTGGAATAAAACTTAACCGATTTTTACCTAAATCTAAAACTTCCAATGTAGTGAGAAATCCTATTGATTTTGGAATATCTACTAATCGATTAAAACCTAAAATTAAATTTTTTATCAGTGATAAAGCTCCTATTGAAGGAGGGATATATGTCAATTTGTTTGTAGATATATCTACATCTAAAAGTGAATCAAGTAAACCAATCGATTCAGGAAGCTTTGTTAATTCATTTTTACTCAAATCTAATACTTCTAATGATGAAAGATTTCCAATGGACTCTGGGAGATCAGCCAATTTGTTATCATACAGAATTAATTCTTTTAAAAGTTTTAATTTACCAATGCTATCTGGTAAACTATTTATCGCATTAATATCCAATTTTAATGATTCAAGTGAATTCAATTCTCCAATTGAGTCTGGAATTTTATTTATTTGATTTCGGTCACACCTCAGTATATTTAGAGAAGAAAGACCACCAATCGAATCAGGTAAATTCTGTAGTCTGTTATCAGTTAATTCAAGCCTTAACAGCTTTTTAAGAGATCCTATTGAAGAAGGTAGTTCGAGTAGTTCATTCGATGATATAGTTAAATTCTCCAGAGAAGTTAGTGAACCAATAGTATTTGGTAGTGAATTTATTTGATTGGATGCTAATCCAAGATATTTCAAATAATTTAATTTTCTGATTGAGCTTGGCAAGCTTTTTAAAAAGTTTCCTTTCAAAAATAATGAAGTTAAAGAAATTAAATCTCCGATGGACTCTGGAAGACTTATTAATTTATTATTTCTAAGATTTAGTCTTTTAAGGGATGATAATGAACCAATTGATTCAGGAAGATTATTCAATTTATTATTTCCTAAATAAAATGTTTCCAGTGAATTAAGCTTCCCTATAGAATCCGGTAATTCCATTATTTCATTATTACTTAAATCTAAGGTTTTTAATTTATCTAAACTTCCCAAAGTAGATGGAAGATCAATTAATTCATTTTCGCTTAGATCTAGGATCTCTAAGGATCTAAGATCACCTATTGAGTTTGGTAAATTTTTCAAATGATTTGATTCCAAATGCAGCTCTTTAAGAGCTGAAAGGGATCTTATTAATTCTGGTAATTTATTCAAACGATTTTCGCTGATATCAAGTATTTGTAGAACAGGTAAAGAGCATAATTCATCAGGAATCGAATTTAAGATGTTACCTCTTAAATAGATTTCTTTTATAAAAGACAATGACTCAATTGTTTTTGGAATGTCAGATAACCCACACGAAAAGAGACTTAAACCGGTAATATGCCCATCTAACATGCAAAAACCAAGCTTATAACGCTCTAATTCTGAGATTTCCGGTATAATACCTTCAATCTGCGCTTCCAATATCTCTAGTGCTTCTCTTTCCCTCTCAGGAATGTTCATATTTATTTGTAATCTATTAATTTTCAAATAATTCTATTGCTATAAAAAGATAATATCATCTCGCTATATTTATTTTTATCAGTAAAAATTTTTAGTTGTATTGAAGAAAAAATGCAAAATTATTAAAACAGACATTAAAAAAAAAGTAAAGAAAAATTAAAATTTAAAAGTCGATGTCTTTTCCCTCATACGCATAAGTATAAAGCTTAGTAAATTCTTCTTTATTTGGGGTTCTTGGAGCCATAACACTGCTCGGATCCTGATAACATAAACTAATTAATTTACCTAGATTACTGTCAAAGTCTTCTCTTTTTATTCCTAAATCTTTTAAATTGGTGATAAAATCTACTTCTTTTTGAAGTTCATTAATTTTTTCAACAACTACGTAAGCTGCTTTTTTAGGATCATCACTCCATTTAGCCCATCCTAATTTTTTTGCTATGTTTGAATATACTTCAATGGATTCATTTGGTTCAACAGGGCTATTTAGTAAATATTGCGTTACATATCTAAGAAAAAGACCAACTGCTTCACCGTGGTGACTAGAGAATATCGCCCCAAAGCTATGACCCATAGCGTGTCCTAAATGAACTTGTGAATTGCTGAAAGTTAAACCTGCCATAGTAGCTGCTTGATGAAGTAAATCTCTCCCTTCCTTGTTATTTCCATCCTTGTAAACAATTGGAAGATATTTAAAGATTAGTTCAATAGCTTTTAATCCTAAAGCGTTACAAAATTCATTTCTCCAACTAGAAATATATCCTTCTATCGCATGTGCTAATGCGTCAAATGCAGTATTCACTGTTAATTTTGGGGGCATTCCCATAGGAAATATTGGATCCACAATCGCATATGTAGGAACTAATGACATATGGGGTAATGACATCTTTCTCCAAGCATTATCTTGAAATCTAGAAATTATTGCTGCCCAGGTTACTTCTGAACCTGTTCCTGAAGTAGTAGGGATAGCAATGAATTTTGCTTTATTGGCAAAATCATATAATTGATCATTAAAAGGATTAATATTATCAAGTGTATATTCAGGATATTCGTATATAGCCCAAATACCTTTCGCTGAATCTATTACTGAACCCCCACCCAATGCTATTATAATATCAGGATTATATTCAATACACTTATCTTTACCCTTCATAACATCTTCTTCATGCGGATCTGGTACAACATCAGCAAAAACAGAATAATTTTTTCCGAATTTATCAAGCTTATCAGTTAAAATCTTTAAATAGCCTAAATCTTCAATAGTTTTATCAGTGACGATGAAACATCTTTCTCCTTTTATTTTTTCGATAAAATCTATCGCATCCTCACCATATATTATGTTTGGACAATAAAAATGCCACATCTTCATTTTTCACCTTTAAATTTACTTTTTAAAATTGTAATAATAGAATATTTTAATTATTCTCTTAATAGTATTTTTATTTCTATTAAATTAATAAATTAATAAAAACATAAATCAAAAATTATATCAAGAATTTTAGTACATTAATTCATTTAGAATTAAAATTAAGAGATTAGGAAATTGGTAGGAATGATAGAAGAAGAAAAAGAAAATCTATTTATTACATTTCAACAAACTATTGAAAGTATAATAATTGATAAACAGAAGAA
>JAHQWI010000086.1 GCA_029856085.1 Promethearchaeia archaeon
TCATAGAAGGAAATCGCGATAAGTGGAAATGGACTATGATGATAATGCAACCTGATTGGATTACTCAAGATATGATAAATGAAGCAATATCAATAACTAAAAAGAAGAAGCCTGAACTTTCAGAATTAATCCCAAAACTTCGTTTAGAAAAATATAAAGAGGGAAAAGCTGCACAGATTATGCATATTGGTCCATATTCAGAAGAGGGTCCCACAGTCCAGAAAGTTCACGATTTCATCCAGAAAGAGGGAGGAAAATTCGATGGATACAAATATAAACACCATGAAATTTATATTAGTGATCCAAGAAAAGCTAATCCCGCAACCATGAAAACTGTAATAAGACAGCCTTATAGGTAATTAATCCTAAAGAATTTCATCTTCTTTCTATATCTGTTAAAAATTTACTGTAGAAACATTTATATATTTTTTAATTATTATATCAGTCACTGGTAGTCCAGTCACTGTAGTATTCTTTACTCTTCATAAACAATACTTTGGTTAATCATGGTAGAAAATTACAATAAAAATTTCGAAAAAGTGATGAAAAAAAATTTCACTAATATTTTTATTCTTTCTATTCTTGAAAAAAGTCCTTCTCATGGTTATAAGATAGGAAATGAAATTGAAAAGCGTAGTTTAGGGATGTGGAATCCATCTGCATCAACATTATATTGGATTCTAAACAATTTAAGAGAAAAAGGATTTATAAAACTCCTTGAAGAAGATAAAATCAAGAAAGTATATGAAATTACAGATACGGGTAAAGAAGCATTGAGATTAATGAAATTAACACAACGAAAGATAAGAAACACATATCGTCGGTTTCTAGCAGCATCGATAGATATTCAAGATTCAAGTGATATAGAAGAACTCGAACGGTTTGATGAAATCCCTTCAATCCAAGTGTTACCTACTGCATTACGACCAGAAAGATTTGAAGGTAATATATCCCTTAGTGAAAGAATTCACCTTCTTGAGATTAAAAAAGCAGCACTTGTAGAAACTCGAGATCGTATGGAAGAATATATCAAAGACTTTGATAAAACGATTTCAAAACTTAATAGTGAACTGGACAAACAGAGAAATAATAAAAAATGATGATAAAAAAATGAACGATGATACAACTAAAAAACCAATAAATTTCCTTAGTTTTCTTATAAGCTATAAATGTACTAATGAGTGCAAACATTGTGCTCTTTTAGCATCTCCAAATCAGGACGGTGCACAAATGGAATTTGGAGACTTAAAAAGATATTTGGAAGACATAACTTCAAACTATATTGTTCAAGAAGTCGGATTTTTTGGAGGAGAACCCTTACTTAATTTTGAAATACTAGTTAGTTTTATTGAAGAAGTGAAAAAATATAATATTCCAAAGATAGGATTACCCACTAATGGATATTGGGGAAAAAATGAGTCAACTGCTAAAATTTATGCCATCAAATTAAAAGAAGCTGGTTTAAATAGCATAGGGTTTAGTGCTGATGCATTTCATCAAGAATTTATTCCACTCGATGATGTAAAAAAAGCAATAAAAGCATGTCACGACGCGGGAATAGAAATAATATATTTGGTATCACAAAATCTTGGGGGCTCAGGAGCAAAGAACATATATAATGAAAAAACCAAGGAAATTACTGATAACCTTTCAAATGAATTTGAATATTGTCAACTGATAACTAGTGAACTACAAGTGAAAGGTCGTGCTGCAAACCAACTAACAGAATATTTCTCAAAGGTAACAATCCCTTCAGATAAGTGTCTAATTTTTAAGATCCCGATGTTCATGATAGATCCAAATGGATGGGTTTTTCATCAACTATGTCACGGGATTACAATCGGGAATGCCAAGAAAAAGTCTTTATCGGATATAATTAGTGAATTTAGCTACAGAAAACATCCGATAATTGGTAAAGTAGTAGCTAGGGGTGGACCTCAAAATCTCCTTGAAATGGCAATTGAAAAAGGGTATAAGCCTTTAAATGGATATGCTGATAAATGTCATGTCTGTTATAGTGCACGCAATTTCCTTCGTCCTTATTATCCAAATATCCTTGAACCTTCAAATTTGTGTCTCTAAAAGAGGATTTATTCAAAATTAAAAATCTTACATCAAGTATTGTTGATGAACCGTATTACTCGCCATCAAGGTGCTGTTATTTTAAATGACCAGATATTACTAATCAAACATCGTCATTATAATGATGGACGTGAATACTGGTTATTACCAGGCGAGGGACAAGAATTACTACTACTATGAAAACTGTTATAAGACAACCTTTTAGCTAATTTTTTCATTTTTATATAGTAAATTTAATACATTTTTGTCTTTTTTAGAATTATGAGTTTGAATTTTTTTGATGGATTATTCCTCTTTATCGCTATCTTGATGAATATCCTTGTTATCGCAATTTTCATCGTAAGGAAAAAAGGATTTGAACAATTAGAACATAAGATCGGCTATATTGTCATTAACTGTGCTATACCACTCTTTATAATCATGCTAAACTATATCCTTATTAGAAAAGAATTATGGATTATTATCTATATTATCATAATAATTAGTTTTTTGATGATTGAAATGATGCTGGATTACATTTTAAAGATCGAATTTCGTTCTAATCTGAAAATCGCAGTTCCATATGTCATTATTTATTACATTGCTTTCTGGGGTTTATTAGCAATTTCCTTTGTAATCAATCTCATTGCGGGATTTATTATTTTTGGAGTGTTTGTATTAAATTTAATTAGCACCATATACGCCCACAAATCTGATAAAAAGGACTAGGTTAAATCTTCTAACTAGATAAAAAGTGTAAACTAATAGAAGAAAAGTAAAAAAGGTTCAAGAAGTTGCAATGAGTTTCTGATGGGTTTTTGCGTGATATTGTGTCAATGTTATACAAGATCATTCAATAAGTTCGAAAACTTATCGTCTAATCCTTATCCGAAGATATATTCACACTTCCAAAGAAGTATGTTTTTCCAATTTCAATACCGTTAAGTATTTCAATTGGTAGCATGACATTGATTGCGATACCTTTTCCTATGATCACACAATCAGGCATGACCCGAAGGAATAAGCAATTAAATCCCCGGAGGAACTTGTTGCGAGATATTGCCATTCCTTACGATGTAAGGAAAGTCCTCATTCAACGCATTCTAACAATTGGTTGTGAAACCTCCTGTCAGAATCACTCCGGAGATTTAATCGAAATTGCTAGCATAGCTCGATTTACCGAAATGGCGTACCCGTTAGGATAACATTCGGTAGCATCTCATGAGGGTGCTATATCTTTTCCGATGATCATGTATTCAAGCATGATATGAGAAAATGCAAATATGCCCGAAGGCTCATTGCTAGTATTTCATTCTATATTTTCATATAAAATGTCTCAATGAGCAACTTTTTTAATCATTAATCCGAAAACCAATGAACCAAATCTATATCCGAAAATATAATCTTTCCGTTAAGGAAAGAAAGTTTTACCAATTTTTTATACCAGAGGTATTCGAATTGGTTATATCATTGAGAGTTAATACTACTTCTCGATATTCACACCGCTAGGTATGAATATTATATATTTTGAATTGATCCTATTTAAATGGGACTATTAATATGTTATTAAATTTTTTCGTCGGGCAAGTACCGTTATCCTCTATTTATGTCGACTTTTCATTCAATATAACTTAACAAATCCTTTTGATTAGATTTTTCTTCACGATATAGAAATGTATTATTTTTTTACGAGTTAATTATTATAGGAAAGCATTTTTATTACGAGTTATATAATCTTATAATATAGATTAAAACATTTTTAAAAATTGATAATAATGGTTGATCCAACAGAATGGGAAAATAAATCATTTAAAAATGATTATTTGAAAAATGTGGCATTTGAATTGAGATTTCCATCAAATGTTAGAATAATCAAGGAATATTATAAATTTCAGGAGCAAATCACAGAAAATTATCCCAAATATGGAGAGGACTTAACATTTATCGGCATTCCAGAAGAAATGCAACCTCCAGAAACACTAAGAACATACTCTTTTATGAGTGATGAAACGCAATCTTCCGTAAAAGTTTCAATCGATAAATTTGCCTATGTGACCAAGCAATATATTAAGTATGATGAATTTAAAGCTGAAATTTTATGGTTGTTCTCCATATTTAAGGAGATTTTTAACATTAAATCTTGCAGTCGTATTGGACTCCGATACACTAATGTATATCAATTGAAGCAAGATTTGGATGAATCTATTGAAATATACAAGCAATTATTTGAACCTTTTCATAATACCAATAAATTTCATTATACTGAAATGTTCCTTCATAATATTGAAATAAGAAGGCGCATTTCCGAAGAAGTTAAATTATCTTATAGATCCCAATTTCAAAAAAATAACACAACAAAAATATATTTTCATGTACTAGATTTTGATTGCTATATAGCAGAAACATTCTCAATGGGTGATTATGAAGATAAACTTAACGAGATCCATAAAATTGAGAAAAAAGAATTTTTACTTGCGGTCACTCAAGAATTTATGGACAAAATGGAAATAATTGATTAAAAAAAGGTGTACTAAAATCAGCGAAGATCTTGATTGGACGGATGAAAAGGATGATATTGTTAAATATAATAAAGATAGGAACTTAACTTTTGATGAAGTTAAATCAGATGAACTTTTAGAATTAAAATTTGGTGAGATGCTTGATGCTTATGAAAGAGGAGATAAAAAGCCATTGATAAGTTATTTAATAAGAAATGAAAAGTTAAGGCTTTTCTTGTATATGAAAACTCGTAGTTTAGAAGAAGAAATAGGGAAAATAAAAGCTCACATTTACAATAAAGAGCTTACTGAAGAGGAAGTTAGAGAAATTCTATTAATGGATTATGAAGAATAAATTATAGTGATGATTGATGGCTATATGTAATCCTGATGAAATTGACCTTCAAACATACCTTAACAAGGAAAACTACTATTGTAAAACAAAAACTGATAGTGTTTTGCATCAAGGAGATATAATCATTCCTTTTAATAATATCCGGAATGTTGAAGGATTTAAAGGTAAGAAAATTATCGGTATTATCATAATTACAAATCAATGTGATTTAGAGCAAAATAAAGCTAAATTTCTCACATTTATTCCAATATATCGTGTATTGGGCATGATAAATTTTGGTAATAATGAGGAGCGAAATAGCTTTAAAGAAATTGTAAAACAAAATCACCTAAGGTTTTTTTATTTACCACCACATCCTTATATCGATGACAAGTTAGGTGGACTAATCTATAAAGAAAATATCATGACAGAGAAACGAGAGGGATTTAAAGAAACACAAGTAAGCCCAAAAATTCGCTTGAAAAGCCCCTTTATTGATAGTTTAAGTTCAAAGGTGGCAGAAATTTTTAACAGGATACCAGTATTACATCCAGAAGATTCTGAAATAGAAAGGTGGATTGAGACTAATGAGGAAATACAAAAAATCAAACAATTGGAAGATCTTCTAACAAAAACTTCAGATTTATTCACAAAAGCGGATATTCATCAATGGATAGATAACAATGATAATCTTGAGGACAGATTTAAACTAATGGAGATATATAGTCAAACAATTAGGCATATTAAATTAAATGAATTCGAAAAAGCTCAAGAATATATTGGAGAAGCTAGGGGATTAGGCTTTGAAGATAAATCACGTCTATATAATTTAGAAAAGAAGTTGTATATTAAGGAAATAAAATCTCTCAAGTCGGATGTCTCAGATTTCATTCCAAACTCTACTATCAAAAAATGGTTAAAAGAAAAAATTAATCTGGAGAAAAAAGTCATAATTGTTAGAAAATACTATCAAGCTCAGAAATACATTAAAGATGAAAATATTAATGGTTTGATCACTTTATTTAAAGATCTTAATGAGATCGAAGACTCATCAGAAGAACGACTTGAGAAGTTAGTAGAAATTATAAAAGAAATACAAACTGGAGCTGTTTGACAAGCTTAGTTATGGAAAACGGCAGTTAAATATTAAATTCTAATCAAAAAAGATAACATATCTTTTTGAGTAGACTTCCTATTATAATCAGATTTTATGTCTTCAAACTCAAACGGAAAAATGTTCTCAAAAGCTCTTTTTAAAAGTTCAGTATACTTCCTAATATCGTAATTATGTTTTTTATCGTCGTAGAGATCTGAGAGAATCACTTTCTTCTCAGGAAATTCCGGATCAGCTTCGGCATTGAGTATAATATACCGAACATTTTTACCAGGAGTTACCACAACACCCGATCGTTCT
>JAHQWI010000087.1 GCA_029856085.1 Promethearchaeia archaeon
TTTTTTACTCTACTCACCCTCTGTTGATTTTAATATATAAAAAAATTTTAAATTATATTAAATTCCTATTGAATTATTCTTTATTACGTTTTCCATAGACTTCATTTACTTCTTTATAATCTTTCCAGAAACCAATTTTACCCAAGTATCTTCCTAAATACACCATTGATAACATTACTGGAACTTCCCAAAATAATCCCATTGTAGTTCCTAAAGCTGCTATTGAACCAATCCCATATAAGGCTATAGCAGTTGCAATTGCAATCTCGAAATGGCTGGACGACCCAATAATAACTGTGATTATTGCTTGCCGATATTTCAATTTAAAAATCTTAGTTATTAGAATATTATAGCCCAATACGATTACAAAGCCCACTAAGAGTGGGGCGGAAACAAGTAATAATAGACTAGGATTATTTATTAACACTTTTCCATTTAGAGAAAATAATACCGCTAACGTTGTTAATAGAGCAACTATAGAAATTTTTCCAACTAGAGGGACATAAGTGTCATAAAACCAACTTTCTCCTTTTCTTGCAATAATTATTTTTTTCGTAATTATTCCTAATATTAAGGGAAGACCAATGAAATAAAATAGAGATATTAGTAGAAGAACCCAATCGATAGGAATATCTTGAAGCCCAGTCAATAATGTTACGATTGGAACGTATAAGAAAATAATGGTAACCGTATTTAGACTAGTATTAATCACATTTTGTTCTTGATTTCCCTTTGCGAGCCATCCCCAAACTAAAACCATAGCTGTACAAGGTGAACTTGAAAGAAGAATAATTGCTACTATTAATTGCTCATTTCCTTGTAAAAATATTCGCGCCATCGCTAATCCAACAAATGGTGCAATAATCCAATTTGAAAAAAGAGTTAGTATAATCGGTTTGGGGGTTTTCCCCAATTTTTTCAATTCTGATGCTTGAAGATTCAACATTGCAGGATACATCATTAGAAATAAACATATACCAATAGGTATTGAGATCCCACCAATTTGTAAAGCATCAATAACCTCACTTATACCTGGGACAACCTGAGAAAGAAAAATTCCAAACACTATACATAAGGCAATCCATATGGGAAGAAACTTCTCGAAGACACCTAATTTTTTCTCTTTTTGACTCATTTTTTATTTTTTTTTGTTTTAATTATGTATTATAACTTGAAAATGATTATCTAAATTTAAATAATTCGATTTATTTTGACTAAATTCAATTTAAATATATTTTTATAGATTTGTTCATTATAAATATTGAATACGATATGTAAAATTTTAAAAGTGATACAAATTAAAAGTGAAAGAAAAGCTGAAATAATTAATAGTCTGAAACTATGTTTTGATCTTCAAGATCAAGATATAGAACCTTATTTTAAAACCTTAAGAGAAATTGGTATTAAATTAAATAAAAATAAAAGTATAATAGATCTTACGAGATTCTCCAATGTTTTAGGAAATGAAACCCGCTTTAAAATTGTGCAGTTGTTAAATGATAAAGATTATTGTGTATGTGAATTGGAAGCAATTCTAGATAAAGCACAATCCTCAATTTCTCATCATTTAAAAATACTTGAACGCATGAAAATAATAAGAGGTATAAAAAGAGGTTATTTTACTCATTATGAATTAATTAAAGAACAATTTCAGAAATATGTACAGAATTTTGAAGCATTCTTTGAATTATTTAATTTTGTATGACAAATAATATCTGAAAAATACAATATTAAAAAAATAAAAAAAATTATTATCATAGATTTATGAAGAGATTTGGTAAAAAAAAATAATGGATTGCACATATAAATAGAAAATTTTTATGTAATCTATATCTTTTAACCATTTAAAAAACAATTTTGATATTTTAATATGGATCTAAAGAACAAAGAAGAAATAGAAAATTTAATTAGATGCTTTGGAGTAGATAGGGATATTTATGAATATATTGAAGGTTTAGAAAGAAATAAAGATGAAATATTATCTAAAAGAAATTTTAATGAAAAAGTTAATTATTTTAAAGCACTGGGAAATAAAGTTAGATTTTTAATTTATAACTTAATAGGAAAAAAAGAAATGTGTGTATGCGAGTTGACAGCAATTTTAAATTTATCTCAACCCGCAATTTCTCATCATATAAAAATATTAGAACAAGCAGGATTAATTTTTGGTGTTAAGAAAGGAAAATTCACCCTTTATGAAATATATAAAAATATAGAGAAAAAATACCTAATTTGAGAACTAATTATAGAAAGAAATCTAAAACGTTTTTGAGAATAGCACAATTATGATCAAATTTAAATGGAAAATATATACATTATGAGAGTTTATTTTTAAAAATAAATGAAATCAATCTATAGTTTTAATTAGTAATCAGATAATAGAAATCAAGATAAATAATCAGAAAATAACTTGCATGTTTAAATTGAAATAGATTTTAATTCTATACCAATTCTATACTTTTCTAACCTTCCTAATTCATTTTTTTTACCTAACTGAACCCACTTTTCTCATTTATTCTTGCAGAGTGAGAACTTTTTGTCATTTATTTCTGAAAGTGAAGATTTAAAATTAGCAATAGATTTTAAAAAATTAAGGCTTTAAGTCTCATTTATTATTGAAAGTTACATAAGTAGCTTATCCTTATTATATTATCTTAAAATCAAAATTAAACTGTTATCGATTGAATTAAGACTCCTCCAGTTCATCAAGAATAGAGTAGATCTCATCAATAACATCTTCGAAATAAACTGATTTCTGTTCTTCTGAGACCATATTTTTTACAGTTACTCTATTCTTTTCCATTTCATCAGGTCCAACAATTAAGGTGACCAGGACTCCTAATTCATTTGCCTTTTTTAATTGATTTTTTAGATTTTTAAATCTATAATCTATAATACATGGAAAATCGTCTTCTCGTATGATACGGGCGATTTCAATGGCATATATAGATACATCTTCATTTACAGATGCTATATAAATTGTATCTGAATAGTCTTTCTCTGTGATATCCTCAGGGATTAAATTATATGATCTTAGAAATAAAGAAAGCACATAGACCCCCATACCAAATCCCGTACCTGTAATTTTCTCATCTGAGAATAATGATAGAAGGTCATCATATCTTCCCCCTCCAAATATACTTCTTATATTCTCTTTTCCAGTATCAAACACTTCGTAAATAATTCCTGTATAATAATCAAGACCTCTTACTGTACTTGAAGAAAAAGTACAGTAATCAGATATACCCGCTTCCAATAAAAGTTTTTCAAATTTAATAAACTCAAGATATCCCTCAGAATCAAAAAATTCATCAGGAATTGAATCAAATCGTTTTAATAACTCATCAACACTCTTCGCATCTTTTAGTTTTACTATATCTTGTATGATTACCTCATTCTGAAAGGTGTCGATAATATATTTTTCAAATTCTTCTTCTTCCATTTTATCGGATTTATCAAGTACTTTGTAAACTAAAGGCAATTTTTCTTTATTTAGTTTAAGTATGATGTTAAGAACTGAATCGATGAAGCGTCGACTGTTATAGTAAATTTGAAATTGTTCTGGGGATGCTCCAAATTCAGAGAAGATGTCTATAATTATATTAAAGATTTCAAGATCACCATAAAGACTCTCTTCACCTAAAATGTCGAAATTAGGTTGTTTAAATTCTCTAAGGCGCCCTCTTTGAGGTCTTTCATATCTGAAACATGTTGGAATACAAAACCATCTAATAGGCTTTTTAAGTTCTTGACTTTTTTTTGCCACCATTCGAGCTAAAGAAGGTGTAAGTTCTGGGATTAATATTAGTCTTTCCCCTTCTTTTTTCTCTACAATAAAAGATTGTTCATTAACTAGTTCTTGAGAAGATTTTGCAGCAAAAATTTCAATGGGTTCTAGATGTGGAGTTTCATATTCTTCATAGCCGTATCTCTCTGCCACATCTCGTAATGTATCAATAATCCAGTTATATTCCCTCAAATCTGAAGGATAATAGTCTTTCATTCCTCTAAGTGGTTCTTTTGAAAATTTCTTTGACATCAAATCACTTGTATTCTCAATATCTATTATTAAAATATAAAAAGAAGGTTAACAAATATTTTTTTCTATTTAACAATAAGGTTTTTCTTATTTCCTTAATGAAATTAAATAATAGTTTTCATGATTTAACTACATTTTTGGAGTGATGCTATTGTCTCAAGAACAGATTTTTAAAGATATGATGGATTCTATTGTTAATTTAGATGAAGAAACAGCAATAGATTTAGCAAGCAAAGCAATAAAGGATAACATGAATTTAATAGATGTCATTGAAAAAGGTTATGCAATAGGTATTCAAAAAGTTGGGGAATTATGGGAAGAAGGTGAGTTTTTCCTCCCTGAATTAATGAGAGGCGCACAAATTATGCAAAATTGTTTAGATTTACTTATTCCTCATCTACAAAAAGGTTCTGAAGAAGTCTCACGTGGAAAGGTTGTAATTGCGACAATAGAGGGAGATATTCATTCTATCGGAAAAACTATTGTCGGTACAATGCTCAGAGCTTATGGTTATGAAGTTCATGATTTGGGGGCCGATGTTCCTGCTGAGAAGATTATTGATGCTGCAATTGAAAAAGATGCAGATATTATTGGAGTTTCTGCACTTTTAACAACTACTATGTTTGGTCAGAAAAAAATTATTGAGATATTAAAAGAACGAAATTTACTTGAAAGGTTCAAGGTTATTTTAGGAGGAGCTCCAGTAACACGCTCATGGGTTAATGAATGTAACGCTGATGGATTCGCAGAAAATGCTATAGATGCTGTAAAATTAGTTAAATCTATGCTTGGTAAATAAAAATATAATATATAGAGGTAAAGAGAGATATGTTATTTAACGATTGGTTAAAAGATGATTCAAAGATTGTGCTCTTTGATGGGGGATTTGGTACTGAATTACTAAGGCGAGGAATTTTAGAACCAGGGAAGGTCCCAGATATGTTAAATATAGAAAATCCAGATACGATTGTCGAAATTCATAAATCCTATTATAATGCTGGTTCAAATATGTGTCATACCAATACTTTTGGTTCAACTCCATTAAATTTAAGACGTCATAACCTCGAAGAGAGAATAGAGGAAATTATAGAAAAAGCGTTAGATAACATTCAGAAAGCTTGTCCTCCAGGAAGCTTAGTAGTTGGTGATATTGGTCCAACTGGTAAATTTCGCCCACCAGTAGGAACTGCTTCAAGTGAAGAATGGCATTCTAGTTTTGCTACTCAGACAAAATTATTAGAAAAAGGGGTTGATCTGTTTCACATTGAAACCATTTCAGATTTAGAAGAAATGCTAAGTGCTGTTCGGGCAGTGAAAAAGGTCTCAAATAAACCCATTATTGCCTCAATAACATATAAAAAAGCAAAGAGAGGATTCTTCACAATAATGGGAGACCCTTTAGAAAAATGCATTCACACATTAGAAAATGAAAATGTAGACGTAATTGGAACAAATTGTACGCTTGGTTCAGGTGATATGCTTGATTTAGTAAAACAAGCTATTGATATGACTGATATACCGATCTCCGTAAAACCTAATGCAGGGCAACCGAGGTTAGAAGGTACTAAAACTCATTATGATCAACCTATTGAAGAATTCGTTCGAGATATTCAAGAAATGATAAATTTTGGAGTAAAAATAGTTGGTGGTTGCTGTGGTACTACACCAGAGACTATTAGCGAAATTCGAAAAATAATTGATTTGATTTAAAAATACAAATAGAAGAGTAATTATATGCCAATAATTAGACCAAAAATTAGTGTATTAGATGATGAACATAAGAAATTAATTTTAAATGAAGCCAAATCAATTTTAGGAACTCAAGGAGTTTTCATTGAAAATCAGCAAGCAATCGAAATATTTGAACAACAGGGTTTAAATTATGAGGGTTCACGTTATTTTCTTCCCCCAGATTTGATAGATAGGTGTTTAGATTCAGCACCTCATCAAATTACTCTATTCGATAGAGATGGAGAGGAGCATATTACCTTAAGAGATGATCAAGTTCATTTTTATCCTGGTTCAGCTGCTATTTTTATACTTGACGAAAATACTGGAAAAATAAGAGATGGACAATCTAAAGATTTTATTCGATTTTCTAAGATAGTTGAACAATTAAAATATAGTGATGCTCAAAGCACAGCATTGGTTTACCAAGATGTTCCGAAAGATGCTCAAGATTGGCATCGTTTATATTTAGCATTATCTAATTGTTATAAACCTATAG
>JAHQWI010000088.1 GCA_029856085.1 Promethearchaeia archaeon
GAAATAAAGAAGATCTAGTAGGTGAGCGAAAAATCCTCACTGAAGAAGCATTAAAGTTAGCCGAATCTTTAAACCTTGAATATGTTGAAACATCTGCATTAACGGGTAAAAATATAGAGCAAAGTTTTTATAAAGTAGCAGAAACTTTATTTAAATCAAAATAATAGTTAAAGATTGAAAAAAAGATGGATTTGGAAGAAATTATATATAAAAGGAGAACAATTAGGAGATTTAAACAAGAGCCGATCTCTTTAGATACATTAAAAAAATTAGTAGATTTTGCTCGTGTTGCTCCTATGGCAAGGAATGTTCAAGCACTTGAGTTTATTATTGTTGAAAATGCTGAAATGAGAAAAAAATTATTTCCATTAGTAAGCTGGGCCGGATCCCTTCCTAAAGATCAAAGAACTCCTGAAAATGGAAGAGAACCCACTGCTTATATTATTGTCTTAGTAAACACTAAAATTAAAAGGCCATTTGTGGATTTTGATGTGGGAGCCGCTGTTGAGAATATATTACTTGGTGCAATAAGTTTCGGGATTGGAACTTGTTGGATGGCTGCAATTAACTATAAGAAAATAAGAGAATTATTTGAAATCCCTGAACATTATGATCTAAAGCAAGTTATAAGTTTGGGGTATCCTGATGAAGAATCGGTTATGGAAACTTACAAAGATTCATTTACATATTGGAAGGACTCTGATGGAAAAATGCACGTTCCCAAAAGGGAATTAGATGATATAATTTTCAAAATATATTAAATATAATTCTTAAAATACTATTATAGGGTTCAATTAAAAAACCAAATGAAAAAGGACTTTATTTAAATCTTGTAAGAGAAAATGGTAAGGAATGTCTAAAAGGAGAAGATGATGCTATTTAAGCTCTTTTAATTCTGCAAATAACGCTTTATTCTTATAATATAATTCTCGGATTATTGCTTGAAACGCATCATATACTCGCTCACCTGTCTTTGCTGAGGTTAAATATAGTCCAAGAAGGTTCTTTTTTTTAACAAATTTTAAAATCTTTGAATTATTTAAGTCTTCTTTATTAACTAAATCAACCTTATTAGCGAACACAATTACAGGAATAATACCGCAAAATTGCTTTAAATCATTATACCAATGTGTTATATTCTTAAAACTTTCCTTACCAAGAGAATTTTCTTCAAGAGAATACACAATTATTGCTGCATTACTATCTTTATAAAAAGAGGGACGTAAGAAATGAAACTCATCTTGTCCGGCAATATCCCAAAAAAGTAATCCACATTGATCACCTTCTATTTCTTCTACATATTTCGAAAACTGTGCTCCTATTGTTTTTATATAGTCTTTCTGAAAACTGCCTTGAGTAAATTTTCTGATTAAACTTGTTTTCCCTACACCACCATCTCCAATAACAGTAATCTTAAACTTAAACTTAAATTGACTCTTATTCATAGATTTAACCAATAAAAAGTAAATTTCTTATAATCGAATTATTGTAAATAACAGATATTCTTAAATATATAAATTTGTTTAATGCACTTTTATATGAACATAAATCGTTTAAATATTGATATTCCTTATAGAATATAATAATCTGTTTACTATAAAGAATTCTTTAAAAATACTTAGTAGTGAGAGCAAAATGGTAACTAAAATCGAACAAAAAATGGAAGTCTTATTCGGGTTGTTTGGAGTATTAATTGCAACTACTCTTTTAATTATGGCTGTTTTTTTCACTCCAGGATATAGTCCATTGCTTAAACCTGTAAGTTCATTAGGAAGAGGAGAAGCAAAATCATTATTTAGTATAAGTTTTGTAGTCGCAGGTTCAATGAGTATTCCTTTTTTTATTTCTCTCGAGAGGGAATTGGTAAATATTAAAGAAAGCATTCGAAGACTTGCAACAGGAGTCTCAATATTTTCTTCAGTTTGTGTTGCTTTAGTTGGGATAATTCCAGATGATACATATATTGAATTATTTCGTATGTTCCATGGTTTTGTAGCATGGGTTGGTTTTTTTGGTACGTGTTTTTATATTGATCTCTATAGTGTTTTAATGTATAAAGGCCCCAAATCTAAATTATATACAGGGACAAAATTTAAGAAATTTTTATCCTATTTTGGATTTAGTATATCTATTATACTAATTATTTTTTTAATTACGCGTGAACCTTTAAGCGAATGGATTGTAACTGCTTTTATTATAATATGGATTCTAATTACAGCAATTCAAATGATTTCATTCAAGTTTTTTAATATTCCAGGTGTATATTATAAACGAACACAGTTTCCAGAAGCATTGAAAAGGTTTGAAGATGCATTACAAATTTTAAAGCGTCTTGATTTAAGTCAAGAACCTATAACAGAGACTATCCAAGAAAACATCGAATTCTTAAAAAAACAACTAGAAAAAGAAGCATAATTACGATTTTCTTTTTTCTCTTCTTTATTCTTAGATAATTTCAGAGTTAATTATTTTCTACATGTATTAAAAATTTCGACGATCCTTAAATTCTTTAATTCTTTTAATCAACTTTTTTATTCTAAAATTTTCCCATTTGGCAGTATGAAATCATATTCTGCATAAAAACCTCCTAAATCCTTAACAGCATCTTTAAGTACTTCATATGAAATATCATATTGAGATTGTTGGCTTTTTAAGTAATTAGCTAATGCACCATTTTGAGTATGAACCTTTTCTATTTTTATGGAGGTCTCTGTTAATTGTCGAAGTGCCGGTTTTGTATTATCTGCAACATCTGGGATAAATTTCAAATTGTAAAAAGGTAGACTTTCAAACATATCTTTTGGATTTAAACCTGGTTCAGTGTCCATAATTTCAGCACTAATATCAAAGATAATTTTACCTTTTCTGGTAACTGTTCCATTTATTTTATTTTTCTTGATTTTAGATAATTTGATTTCAGCCATTTTCTTAGGGATCCCCCATATTTCTCTCCCTGCTGCTAAAGCTACATCATCATCTACGTATATGCTATAGACATAAACTCCAGGTTTATTTTGATATGTACAACTTAGTAAAAGTATGGCTTCATTATAAGGTCCAATTGAAGTATTTGGATATTCCAATACAATGAGTGTGTCAAGACTACTTTCTATAGACACTAATTCAGTGGGTAAATAGTATTTTTTCATGTTAGGTACACATTGAAATACTAATGCGAGAGCACGTGCATTTTTATATTCGATAGGAGGAGGAGGATATAAACCACACTGTCGTGGCATGGAATACTCAACTTTTTGATTATTTTCTACCATTTTATAACACCTTTCTATTAAAGGGGCACTACAATATGAGTTTGTGTTCTATCGACACCCTCAATTTTATGGATTTTGGCTAAAATGGTTTTTGCAATAGTTTCAACGTCTTTACCCTCAATTTTTGTGATGATATCAATGCCTCCAGTTACGGGAAAAACCTCCTTTACTTCTGGTATATTTTCTAATTCATTGACAACAGATACTACAAAGCCAGCCTTAACTTTCATTAAAACAAAGCATAAAGTCATTTTTTAAAATCGCCTCTTTAAAAAAATTATTATATTTATTGTAAAATTATCGTGAAAATTTAAAAGGTTTACAGTTATCTATGGAAGTATTACTTGTTCGATTAAAAAGTAGAAGAATACAGCATTTCCTAGATATAAAAAAAACGGAATATATTCTATAATTATCTTTAATTAATATATAGACATTTTTAATCAGTTTATAGCCATGCATGAAGAAATTAAAGATTTGATTAAGGATTTCATTGAAGATTATAAGGTAATAAACAACACTAAGACTAAATGGAGAGAGACAATCATAGCATTTGCTAATGCTAAAGATCCAATTTTTCTACAATTAAAGCAAGTAGTTGATAAAGATCATAAACTACCACATGAATTACTTAAAAACGCTAACAGTATAATTACCTTTTTTATCCCATTCAATGATGAAGTTGTACTTAGCAACTCTAACGGTATAAATGCTTCAAAAGAATGGGCAATAGCGTACATCGAAACTAATAAATTAATAACAGAATTAACAAGGTTTCTAGCTATCTCTTTAAAAGAAAAAAATTATAAATGTTTTGAAATACCTCCAACACACAATTTTGACAAGAATAAATTAATGAGCTATTGGTCTCATAAACATGTTGCTTATATTGCGGGATTGGGAAAATTCGGTTTACATAAGATGCTGATAACGGAAAAAGGATGTTGTGGGAGATTAGGAAGTTTAATAACCTCAGCTAAAATTGAAGCCACAGATAGAAGTGAAGAGGAATATTGTCTCTATTTTCAGAATGGAAGCTGCACACAATGTGTCGATAAATGTACTTTTGGGGTTTTCATTAATGATTCCTTTGATCGGCATAGATGTTATGAAATTTGTTTAAAAAATGGTAGGCTTTATTCAAAATTAGGTTTGTCAGATATGTGTGGGAAATGTGCTTGCGAAGTTCCCTGTTCACTAAAAAATCCTTGTAAATAAACTAATATTCGTTTAGCATTAATGACAGAGACAATAATTAATATAAAAAAAAGAAAAATAAATATTTAAGTTGGTTTTAATTCAGGGTGTTGTTCTATTTCTTTCCTCATATTTTCAAGACGTTCACCATGTAAACCGTATGATTTCATCATAAGAATTCCAATAGTGAGGGCAATTGCGGGAAATATCCAAATTATCGCTTTTAAGCCAAGCTCAACTAGAAAAGGATCACTTGTTACTGGATCATATTTTTTATCCCAACCCATGGTACCAAACATTAGAATAACTGTAGCTATAACTAATATAATTGAAATTCGGTGGACAAAAGCATTAATACCATAATAACTGGCAGATCGTTTTACTCCAAATTTAAGGGCATCCTCATCTATTACATCCGCATGTATGATATCAACAAGATAAAATGCTCCTGCCAATGGAAAACCTTGTAATGCTGTAATAAAAATAAAGAGAACCTTAAATTGTGACCCAGATATCAAGAAGAAAGGAAATAGAGTTCCAATCCAAACTATCATCGATAGAATTAATTCGTTTCTCATACCGATTTTAGTACCAAGTTTTCTATGCAAAGGCATACTAGCCGCAGCAACTAAAAATGCCATCAATAATGCAATGCTAATTAAAGCCGAACCTTCCTCTATTAGAAGAACATGTTCAGCATATAATGGAAGTATTAGCGGTAAAATGGTGTAACAGTACCATAGCATGGTATTTGCTATAACAAACTTAACAAAAGTTTTATTTTTTAGCGTGAATTTCATTGATTCTATGAAAGATGGTCTCTTTTCAAAATCTTCAACTCTCTCTACTTTTTCCTTTACACCCCACTTAAGGAATGGTATTGATATTACTATAGTTACAATCGCAGCAACGATGGCCATAATGAAATAGTTAATTTTTATCCCGGCAATCTCACTGGGCGTTGCAAGCTCATCGGGTACTAAATCAGGAACAATTATTCCGGGAAGAAGAGAAGCTAAAATCAAAGCAACCACTAAGGTAATTTTTATAAAAAGATTTGTTGCAGCCCTCTTTTTCTCAGTTGGAAACATTTCGGGAAATAAAGCATTCACATTTACATCGAATAAAGTGTAAAAGAACTCAAACACAACTATGGTTATTAAAAAATAGAAAAATTCAACAATTTTTCCATCAGTACTAAACGGAACAAAAAACAATAATACCATCATTATACAAAGAGGTATTATAGAAATTAATAGGTAAAATCTCCTCTTTCCCCATTTTCCCCTATGTTTTGTCCTTTCTGATAGCGCTCCTAAAAAAGGATCGTTAATTGCATTCCAAATTCCCCATAATATATAAGCAGTGAGCATTAAAACTGTAGGTATCTCGATTACGGTAAAGTAGAAAGTAAAAATCAGAAATTGGAATATCTGATAGGTAAATTGATCAGGAAAACTAGATAGTCCAAACAGAAACTTTTCTTTAGACGTAAGAGGTTCTTCACTCATTTTGTATCCCACTAATTTTTTTTTGTAAATAGTAAATAAATGTAATTACATTTTTTTCTATTTAAAATTATAGGTGCAAAATTTTAAACCAGAGTATTGACAAAATTAGTTATTATATGAAAAACCATAGAATGGATGAGATATATAATCATTTTTTAATGTAGGTAAATTTCTATTAAATATAATTAGACTAAAGTTGATATTATATGACAGATTTAAAT
>JAHQWI010000090.1 GCA_029856085.1 Promethearchaeia archaeon
GAAATAATGAAAAAGATTTAGATGATTTTTGTATGAGTGAGCATGATGAAATCAGAAAATTGAGGAAACTATTGGAGACAAAAGAGAATCTCCTACGCTTAAAAGATGAACAAGTAGAAACCATGGAAAACTCATTAAAATGGAAGGATGAGCAAATAAAAACGTTAGAGAATTCATTAAAGATTAAAGATGAAAAAGACAGAACTCTAGAGAAAACAATTGAGCTTAAAGATGATGAAATCAGAAAATTAAATTCTGCTTCAATAGATCGAGGTGCTCTAAAAGAAAAAGACGAGAAAATTGAGCAACTTGAAAAGGAACTAGAAATACTAAATGGTGAGTTAGCTAAATTAGATGAAGAATTGGAGAGTTTAGAACTTGAAAATGAGAAACTGAGAAAAGCTAGTTCTAGTTCTATAGATAAAATTGTTAATTTTACAAACGTACAAATCACTAAATCTGAGATTCTCGAGAAAATGAGAGAAGTATTACAAAATAATGCGATGGCTAATGTGTCGATTGTTGTTCCTAGTATTGAAGATTTACAGGAACTCTATCTATATGAGCTTAGATCGTCTGTTTCTATGAATATTTCCTGCTCAATTAATCCCGGAATCGATGAACATTCTGAACTTCTTCGGGAATTCGAGTCATTAGATAATATTTCAATTAAAAATTATGAGCAAAGAGATAGATATGGCCTCATTCGAGATGCAGAAGAATTACTAATTGCAGTTATAGGTAGATCCGAAAATAATCATTTAGTTTTCCACACCCAAGACTCAAAACATATCCGCTTATTAAATTCTTTAATAACTGAATCTTGGATACGGAGTAGGAAAGTATAAATATTCCATCTTTATATTACTATCCATCCCTAAAAGATAGGGCATTTTTCTTTTTCACACTTATCGTTAAATCCTGAAAATATACACTTACTAGATGGATACTTCAAATCAATATCGAATTTTTCTTTTAAGAATTCTAATGTTTCACAAATAGAGAGTTTCACTGAACGTTTACAGCAATGTTCTAAGTTATCAGCTATTTTCGCTAATGATCTTGATGTTATTTGATTAGCTAATGTTCTGGGCTCATCTGTAGAAGGTGTTGCTCCTGTGAAGATACTGATTGCAACTCCAGATCCCATACCTGCACCACATGATCCATAAAATCCACACCATCCTCCGGGTATTTTAGATGCCCTCCTGATTGCTTCCTTAATATCAAATAAAGATATTTCATCTCCATTAGGTTTCTTGATATTATTATTCTTAAGTGATGTTAAAATAACTGCAGGTGTTATTACATGATGTTCGGGTCCATACATCTTAAAATTTGGGTGTTTCATTATTAAATCTACTAATTCAAACGGATCTTTTATATCCGTTTCTTCACAAATCTTTTCAATAATATCTTTTGGACCTTTTATATGACATGTATCACAAATAAAATGTCCATCTTCACAATAAACATTAGTGTTAAATTTATTTCCACAAAATTCGCATTTAAGTTCGTTAAAATCTTCCGGTTTTGTCGCATAGACTAACTCTTTACCACAAATCTCGCATTTATCACTCTTCTTTTCTTTCATTTTTAATCATGACTGCTGAGTTATCAAATTTCTATAAAACTCCTTTTTCTTCTGTTATAATGCGCTAATTTATTATATCCTATCTTTTTCAACATTTTTATTGTTTTATCAAATTTCCAAGCAATATCTCCTGGTTTATGAGCATCTGACCCCAATAAAACAGGTATATCAAGAGAATACATCTCCTTTATAATTTGTACACTTGGATATTGTTCTTTACAATCTTTTCTTAATCCACCTGTGTTTATTTCCATTGTAACATCTCTTTTCTTAATTTGTTCAAGAGTTTTCATCATTTCATTATCAACTAGTTCCTTATTAGTAGGGATATCATTGAACTTTTTTGGTAGATCGAAATGAGCGATTATATCGAAATCAAATTTGTTTGAATTTACCATTTTTTGTAAAGACTGGTAATAAAACATGTAAACTTTATCAGCGCCATAATAATCATAGTCTTTTCTAAACCTGGAATCATCAAAACCCCAAGCTCCTTTTCCATTAAAAAAGTTTAAAATGTGGATTGATCCTAAGATGAAATCTAATCTTTTTTTAACAGGTGTTAAGTGGGTATTTAATACATGTTCTTGATTTTTAAAATAATCTATTTCAAAACCAATTCGAACAATGATATCTTCTTTATATTTCTCTCTTAAATCTTCTGAGGTTGTTAAATATCTTTCAATTTCAGGCAATGTAATTGCATATTCTTCATAAGGAATTCTTTCAATATCTTCTAAAAATTCATAAGGAAAATGATCACTTAGCCCTATTGTTCTCAGTTTAAACTTTATAGCTTGTTTAATATAATCCTCAATTGAACCCTTAGCATGTCTGCACGCCTCATTATGAGTGTGATAATCTTCAAATATCATCTTATATATAAATATAATTGTCTAATTAAGATAAAAATAATGATTGTAAAAGATTATCTGATTACTATTAGAATTAAAAAAAAAAATTAGAAATGAGACAGCTCAATATGACTAAATATCATATAAGAAGAGTAGAAAAAGAAATATCTGATAAAGAAGACCTAACTGCCATATTAAAAAGTGGAAAGTATACAACAATCTCAATGTGCAAAGAAAATGAAGCATACTTAGTAACTTTAAGTTATGGTTATGATGAAGGTAAAGATGCTCTTTATTTACACTGTGCTAAAGAAGGCCAAAAAATAGATTTTATTAAATCTAATCCAATTGTATGTGGAACAGTTATTGAAGATAACGGCTATGAAGATGGTTGTGGTCAAGCTTATCGTTCAGTTGTATTTAGAGGCAAGATAAATATTGTGGAAGATTTGCAGGAAAAAAAGTATGGATTTAGAATTTTGATAAATCAGTTAGAAGGTGATCCTCAAGCAATTAAAAATAAATTTCTAAAAGAGGATAAGACATATGAAAATTCAGGTATGTTGAGACTAGATATAAGTGAAATTTCAGGAAAAGAAGAGAAAGCAGAATCTTAGGATTTAATACTTTTAAAAACTGTTTGCCAGCAATATTGCTTTAAAATTTTTATTCTAGTTAAGGGTGCTTCTATGATATTAAGGATTTTATAAATAGCTTTGAAAAGCGTGGTGTTTTTTACAAAGTCTCTAAAAAACATTGCGAGAGGGGATAGAAGAAAGTATTCTTTGTGTTCAATATTCCCAAAAACTGATTTGGCTAAAAAAACATATGATATAAATAGGGGGTGTTCATGCTTCGTTCTTTTTTGAGGAGCAAAGAATTTCCTATTTAATTCTACAATTATATTTTTTTTAAGTGGTTCAATAAAGACAATATATCCCTTCTGTTTTAGTAATCTCCTACATTCTTTAAAAAATAACTCAATATTAGGTAAATGATGTATTACTCTAGAACCTGTAATAATATCAAACGATTCGTCTTCAAAATCTGGGATCTGAGCATTCATTTCTTTAAATTCAATTGTTATTTCTTTTTTTTTGGCTTCCTCCTTGCAAAATTCGATTAGATTTTTAGAGAGGTCTATTCCTATAACATTAGCACCTCTTTTAGCTAAATAGAAAGAGAGTGACCCTATTCCACATCCAACATCTAATATTTTTTTATTTTTAACATCGCCTAAAATCTTTTTAAATTTTAAATTTGCCTTTCGAAAGAAACTTTCCCTTTCTAAATCATAGTCACCACTGGAACCAGTGATATTTTTACCATAATATTTTTTTTCATTGTCGAAAATATGTTTATAATTTGCAAGTATTTTTTGACGCTCTTCTAAATTCATTACTATCTCGTATCAATGTTATTGTTATTCTAATTATAATTTTTTATGAATTTTTTATATTACTATCTTGTTTTTAATGAGTAAAATTTACTTATTAAATATGGTTAAAGATTAAATAAGATTTATATAATTTTAAAAAAAAGTATTTTTTAAGTGATTTGAAGACTCCGGAAGTAATATATAACGAGATACTAAACAATAAAATCAATATCGAAAAGGGAATTCAATTAATAATTCACTCTTTACAAGAGAGTGAAAAAGACGGCCTCTTTTTTGATTGTGAAATGATATTCAATGATTTAAGTATAAGATTTAAAGAGACTTTTAATATTATCTCCAGTCTTCTGATAAGTAGCCAAAAGCCAATAACAACATTGACAATAGCGAAAATAGTTGTTACTAATTTTTCAGAAAAATGTGAAATTCTCTTAAGAGATCAAATACATAGAGAATCTTCTGCTTTATTTTTAACCCAATTATTTAGATTCTTAACTACTCAAATCACTGAAATATCTAAAATTTTAAAGACTTATCTAATTGAAAAATATAAAAATATGTATAATGTTAGTTTTGAAGAATGTCAATTTTTTATAGATTTAGAAGCTACTCAAATCAATGTCGTAAAGGAACTTGATATTCAAGCGGGCTATTTTAAAAAATTCGAGACAGATGATATAGATATATTAAGAAATACTTCTCATTTCAATTATGTTGTAAGAGATTATCATTTTCTGGCACTAGATCTTAGTCGTTGGGAATTTAATGAAATACCGGAATCAATCGGTTTTTTATCAGAATTACAATATTTGAATTTATCAAATCTAGAGTTAAAATCTTTACCTGGAGCTATAGAAGATTTATCAAATCTTAAATATCTTAATCTAAATGGAAATAAAATTACCAAATCACCCAATTGGTTATTTGAATTTTCAAGAAAACAAAATTCTAAGAAATATCTAAATGAAGGTGTTATATCCTCTGAGGTAATTGAATTAGCAATTATTGAGATTTTTATCGGGGAGAAGCTACAAAAGATCGAACAAACTACTAACATTTTATTTTGGGATACTGCTCTTCATTACAAAATAAATAATGATGGAAATATTCTTGGTATATATCTCAAAAATGAAAATTTAAAACTTAGTTTATTTCCAGAGCAAATTTGTGAGCTGAAATTTCTTGAAGAATTAGAAATTCCTGATTCTTCCATTCAAACTCTACCTAAATGTATTGGAAACCTAAAATCTCTCAAATATTTTGATCTATATAACAATAGGATTAATTTTATTCCTAATACGATTGAAAATCTAATAAATTTAGAATATTTGGATCTTGATGATAATGAAATGTCTGAAAGTTTTTTATTGGATTTAAGATGGTATAAAATTGGGCAACATTATCTAGAAGTAGGGGAATTTAATAATGCGATTATAGAATTGAACGATACATTGAAAATTTATCCAAAAAACAAGTATGGATGGTATCATCTGGGTATTGCACATAAAGAATTAGGAAATGATAAAGAAGCAGAAAAAGCTTTTAAAACCTTTTTAGAAATTGATAGTACTAATTCACTGGTTTGGAGTGAATTGAGTGAAATATATCATTCAAATAAGGAATATAAAAAAGCTATTGAAGCCATTAAACATGCTATTGATATAGAACCTGAAGTAGCGATTTTATATAGCAATCTTGCTTTTAACTATAAGAAATTAGGAAAAGATGACGATGCTATAAAAGCATACTCCCATTCACTTGAAATCTTCCCCGATAATATATATGTTTGGAGAGATCTTGCATCGATCTATCGAGACAAAGGTGAAATCATAAAGGCAATTGATGCTGATGAACATGCATTAGAATTAGAACGTAAATCTAAAATTAACTTAGATTAGCAAATTCATCAGGAGCCTCCCTCTATATAACCCTTTATATATTGTCTTACACTATCAGCAGGGCTATATATCCCAAAATGACCCTCACATAATATATCAGCATTCAAGTTTAGTAATTTCCTTAGAGAATTTTGGTAATACGTAAAATTACTTATGCCTGGAATTATTGGACAGTGTAAATCTTGACCAAAAAGAATTTTTGTACCCTCAACTTCTACTAAAATGGAAATAGATCCTGGAGTGTGTCCTGGAGTATGGATAAACTGGAATTTATATAAACCTAATTGAAGGGTTTCTAGGGCTCCTCTAAATTTTCTTTCTAACCTAACTGGTGTATAACCACCTCAATCCAAAAAACCG
>JAHQWI010000089.1 GCA_029856085.1 Promethearchaeia archaeon
ATTCCAGCGTTAGTGTTACTCGTGGGAGTTCTGATTCTTTGGAAATTTTTCCCTATAACTCAAGAAAAGCTATTAAGTAATAAAGCTAAGATGAAAGAACTCGGATTTTAATATTATAACTCTTTTTTTTTTCTTATATTAATTTAAAGAATTATATTTTTATATTTTTATCTCATATCAATATTGGTATAAATAAAACGTCGGAAAACAAAACGATAACTAAAGATGAGGATGCTAACACATTCTATCGCAAACAGAAGTTTTATTATTTGATAATTAAGGCCCCATTTACCTTAATACCGGGAATATTTAACATGATATACGTGTATTTCTTTTGGGATATTCTGGGAATGGAAACACTTTTCTTTGTTATTGGAATGGTCATATATGGAATCTTCAACGCGTTAAATGACCCGTTATTAGGACAAATGAGCGATCGTGTTGATGTGAAAAAATGGGGCAGTCGCCGTCTTATCTTTATAAAATACGGAGGTCCGATTTGGGCGTTATTTTTCTTCATTATTTGGATACCTTGGGGCTATAATAATCAAATTATCATTTTTCTCCATTTTGTAATAATGATGGTTCTCTACGATAACATGTTGACTCTGGTAATCTTGGTGTGGGATGCACTACTACCGGAAATCGCAGAAAGCATTGAAGACCGCAACAAGATTTTTTTCTTAGCAAATCTTGTAGGTATTATCGGAGGAGTGCCTGTCTTATTTGCCTTATCAATAATGAAGGCTGGATTAATCACTTTTCAAATATTTTCTGGCATCTTGGCTGTAATAAGTGCTATAATATTCTTCATTGCAGCTACTAAATTGCGTGAACGCCCCGAATTACATCAAGAAAAGAACGTGCCAGGTTTTATAGAATCTATTAAACAATGTCTTCAATCAAAATCCTTCGTTTCGTTCTCGTTCTATAGATTTTTCATTGAACTTAATAATTTCATGCTCATGTCTTTCATGTTTGCGTACGCTCTTCTATTTACTGAAGGATTTGAAACGATTCTTCTTATATTATTCGGATTAGGAGGGATTATTGGTCAATGGGTTTTTGTCCGATTATCCGAGAAAAAAGAGATACAATCATTAATAATGCACGGAAGGACGATAGGGATTTTCATTACAATTGTTGCGTTTCTCCTAAGCTTGCTACAAGGCACTGATTTAATATGGTTTGGATTATTAATAATTAAAGTCATTTTGGGGGGTTATTCAGTCTTTATCAATCCTTATTTATTATTGGTGTGTGACGAAGACGAGATGAAATATGACACGCGCCGAGAAGGGATGTTCCTCGGTACAAATGCTATCTTCAATAAAATTGCAGAAACCCTGGGACCAATTATCGCTGTTACCGTTTTGGTTCTTTTTAATTTCAGACAAAATGCACCAGAAGGATATATTCAGTCCGAAACTGCCATAATTGGCATTAAATTTTTGTTATTCATCGTTCCTTCAATAATGGATGTTCTTGGAATGATTGCTCTTAGATTCTATCCAATTAAAGGGGAGTATCTCAAAGAACTGAAGAGCTATATCAAAAAAGCTCATCAGGAAAAGTTGATTGAATATGAAAAAACTAAGGAATCCCCTAAAAATGATAGTACAAGAGAAAGAATATGAATCGTATTCAAATAAAAGCACGTGGATTTACATTTGACGCTTTATCAGATGGACCGGAAGATGGTCCATTGCTACTGCTACTGCATGGTACGGCTCGAACGAGCTGGGAATGGCACAATCAGCAACCAAAATTAGCAGAGGCAGGATTTCGAACTGTTGCGCTTGATATGAGGGGTTACTCTCCGGGTGCGCGGCCTGAAGAGAAGAAGGCATATGATGTACGCGAGTATGTCAAAGATACACTTGCAATTGCCGATGAGCTCGGATGGGCGGATCGTCCCTTTCATCTCATGGCTATCAGTATCGGATCTACAACCGCATGGACTCTTACCGCGAAATATCCTAAGCGGGTAGCGACGCTAGCCTGTCTCAACCAACCTCATCCATTGGCAATTGTTGAGGTGCTGGAGACAGGGGACGCAAATAAGCAACGAGACGGGTATAGCTATTTTGCTGAATTCGTAAAAGAGGACAAAGAATTGGAAAATTTTGAGGGTATTTTTGAACGCTCGGGACTACCCGACGAAGAGCTCGCCCCATATCGTGAGGCGCTCGACAGCAAAGAAGCGATACGGGCTGTCTTTAACTGGTACCGAGTAATTAAGGTTCGAGCACTAAAGCCGGTTGTCGTGCCCACTCTCTACATTTGGCCTCGAAATATAGGAAATGTATCCCAGGAAGCGGCTGAAGCAAATGCGCATTATGTTACGGGGCCTTATCGATTCGAGATACTCGAAAAAGCGCGCAATTACTCGCTCCAAATGGAGCCGGAAACAATAACCCGTCTGTTGCTTGAGCATCTGGCTGAACACGCTCAATAAAACTATGCATTGAACATTGGCCGAAGCAGCCTTGGAAGCATATTTTTGTACCAGGATTTATTTACCGATCTCTTCTGAAAGAAATAAAACTTAAAGATAACTCTTTTCTAAAAAACGATCAATATAATATACATGAATATAGGAATTCTAATCTGGGATGGTGTAGAACCATTAGATTTCTGCGGTCCATATGAAGTTATCACTGAATTTACCGGTCAAATTAAAAAACTAGGGCCATTACTTACTTTTTAAAAAAATTAGTTATTCCTTTTCCAAAAAATTAAAAAATAGAGAGGAATTAAGAACAATAATTTCAAAACTTTATTAGATCGTGATAAATATAACTGTAAATTTTTTAGATTTAATTCATATTGAATTATCAGTTCCTGATGCTGAAAAAGCTTATCAAATTCTACATAATGTCTTTGGGGCTGAGAAAGTTCAAGAAGAATTCGCGGGTTTTTTAGATGGTGAGTATAATAAAGTGATTCATGTTGGTCTAGGTGATGTAGTCTTACAATTTATCGAACCCCAAGTTGAAGAAGGCTCTTGGGATGCTCAATTAAAAACAAAGGGTCCTGGAGTCCATAATTTGACTTTTGGAGTGGAAAGTGCTGAAGAAACTGCAAAGGAAATGGAAAAATTAGGGGGGTTTATACCTCTTTTTACATTTGATTTAGAATGGGATAATATGATCCCCCCTCAATTCTTGAAACCTGGGGTTAAGAAAGTTTTTATGATGGATACTATGGAAAAACTTGGATTCAACTTAGAATTCGGTGATAATCCTGTGAAAGAAGGGGTTAACGTATTCCCTCAAACACGATATGTGACAGGTCGAGATGAATTAATTGGTACAGTATCACCTATGATGCATATCGAACTTGTTACGCCAGATTTAGAGGAGACATATGAACTTTTACATAAAGTTTTTGGCTCTGAAAAAGTGGAAATCGAGTTTGCGGACTTTTTAGACACACCATTTATGCCTATTATTCATTTAAATTTGAGTAATGTTGTTCTACAGTATTGTCAGCCTAAAGTTAAAGTTAACACACCAATGGGCAGTTGGTATAACCTTTTAGAAAAAAATGGAGCGTACGTGCACAATATTACTTTTATTGTAGATGATCTTGATGATGTTGTTGAAAAATTCAAGAAAGAGGGAATAGGACCTCTATTTACTTTTAATTTACAATGGGAAAAGTTGGATGAGAATATGAAATCTGAGATAAAACCAGTACATATGATGAATACATTAGATCAACTAGGTTTTCATATGGAACTCGGTGAGTTACCTACAGAAGAAGAGAGTGAATCTTTTTCAGAATTATTATATATCGATTTAAAGCAAAAATAAAAAATTTAGGAAGTGTGAAAAACAGATATGATGTTTAAAGTATTTAATGAAGATTGGTTGGAATCTTTAGATACATTTGAAGAAATAATGTGGTTGTTAATACTATACCTGATTTTGCTCCTTGTTATAGCAATCTTCTTGAAAATAGCATTAGGATTTTTCAGTAAATCTAGACACACCGATTTTGGACAAGTATTTTTAACTTCTTTTCTAATAACGATCGCTTTTGCAATAGTCTTTCTATTTTTTGGAGGATGGCTTGCATGGATAATAGCATTAGTTATCACTTGGATAGTTATAAGTATTCGGCATAACGTAGGATTTCTAAGTGCAATTATAATTACGGTTTTAGCTTTCTTAATTTATGTGATTGTTGCTCTTATTATCGGTGCAATTTTAGATGTCACACTGATTGTTTTACCATTTTAATTCATTTTTTTTTATTTATCATTAGAGTGAGTTATATATTATGAATACAAAACCAAATATTATAATTTTTAATGTTGATCAATGGCGTGGAGACGTTTTAGGACATTTGGGAAATCCCGCAGCAGAAACACCCAACCTCGATAATATTATTAAGCAGGATGCCGTTTCTTTTAGCAATGCTTTTTGTCAGAATCCAGTTTGTACTCCTAGCAGGTGTAGTTTCATGACTGGTTGGTATCCTCATGTGAGAGGGCACCGTACAATGTATCATATGCTTCATTTAGAAAAAAATGAACCGAATTTATTAAGAGTTCTAAAAGATGACGGGTATTTTATATGGTGGGGAGGTAGAAATGATTTAATTACTGCCCAACAGGAACCAAAAGATATTTGTGATGTTCGATATTGGCCTTCAAAGGAAGATCTTAAACGTTGGGGGCATAAATGGAAACCAAATTTGCACATGTCTACTAAATGGCGAGGAAAACCTGGAAGTGATGGATACTATAGTTTTTTTGCTGGCAGATTAGACACAAAAGGAGATGATATCTATTTTGATTATGATTGGGGGATTATATTAGGCGCAATTGATTTTATACAAAATTATAAAGGGGATAAGCCTTTTTGCATGTATATTGCACTATCTAATCCACACCCACCATATGGTATCGAAGAGCCATGGTTCAGCATAATAAATCGTAAAAAGCTTCCTCCTCGTAAAAAGACACCAAAAGATTGGGAGGAAAAACCTTCACTCTTAAAAGGGATATATGAACGGCAAAAGCTCCAAGGATGGACTGAGGATCGCTGGTCAGAGCTACGGGCGGCATATTATGGAATGTGTGCTCGTGTGGATCATCAATTTGGATTAATCATAGAAAAATTAAAAAGCAGAGATCATTATGATGATTGTGCGATATTCTTTTTCTCGGATCACGGTGATTTTACTGGTGATTATGGATTAGTTGAAAAAACTCAAAATACATTTGAAGATTGTCTTACCAGGGTACCTTTTATCATAAAACCTCCTAAAAGAAAAGTTTTCAAACCTGGAATACGTGATGCTCTAGTGGAATTAGTGGATTTTTCCGCGACTGTATATGCTCTAACCGGTATAAAACCAGATTATTCTTATTTTGGTAAAGATCTATCACCATTATTAAAGGGAGGATCTGAAATTCACAGAGATGCGGTTTTCTGTGAAGGTGGTCGACTTTATGGGGAAAAACAGGCCATGGAATTGCAGAGTATGCAGAATTTAAAACAAACGGGTCTTTATTGGCCTCGAGTTAGTCTTCAGACAACTGATGAGGGACCTTATCATGGTAAGGCAGTCATGTGTAGGACAAATGATTTTAAATACATACGGCGTCTTTATGAAAAAGATGAATTTTATGATTTAACTAAGGATCCTGAGGAACTCAACAATGCAATTGATGATGACATATATGCTGATGTTCTTTCCACCTTAAAGGAAAGGATGCTAACATGGTTTATAAAAACATGTGATGTGGTTCCATTTGATACAGATAGACGATTTTAAAAATGAAAAAAAGTGTTATTGAATTTGTTATGGATTATTTTTAATAAATTCTATCATTAATTCAGCTAATTCTGGTCCTTTATCCTCTTGTACAAAATGTGCTGCGTCTTTAATTGTTGTATGATTTTGTCCTTTAGCTCCTGGAATGTATTGTTGCAAAAATCTATCTCCACCGCGAGTAACTGGATCGCTATCTGAAAATGCAGTTAAAAATGGTTTTTCCCACTTCCCAAATTCTTCAAAGGCTTTCTTATTGGCTTCATGTTCTGGATCCTCAGTATTAATTGGCACTAAAGAAGGTAAAATTCGTGTGCCTGCTTTATACGTATCGTCAGGGAATGGGGCATCATAACCAGCCAAAATATCATCCGATAGTTTAGTAGTTGTTGCACCTTGAAGTATAAATTTTATATCAAAATTAGGGGATTCTCTTGAAAATCTTCGCCAGTTCAAAAAAGCTTCACTCATAGGTTGTTCACCAGTGGGTAAACCTCCATTTGATAACACTATTCGACTAAATCGATCTTGATTCTCAATAGCAACTCTTAAACCTATTAATGATCCCCAATCTTGACAAAAAAGAGTTATCCTTTTAAGGTCAAGAGATTTAACTAATTTTGTTATCCAATTTACATGTTTAGCATATGTATGGTCCTCCTGTTTTGTCGGTTTATCAGAACGCCCAAAACCCACTAAATCAGGGGCAACAGTTCTAAATCCTGCCTTCACTAAAATTGGAATCATATGTCTATATAAAAAGCTCCATGAGGGTTCACCATGCATCAGTAAAATAACTTCTGCGTCTTTAGGACCCTCATCTACATAGTGTATTCGTATCTCATCAACTTCAAAATAATGTGGTTCATAAGGAAAATCAGGAAGATTTTCGAATCTTTCATCTGGTGTACGTAATAATTTCATAATTTTAACCTTTTCACTTCTAAATTTCTTAATATTTATATCAAAAAGTAAATAAAGATAGTCATCTATAAAATAATAATATATAAGGAAATTATAGTGAAATAAATTTAACTATAGATGATGGTAGACTATGATGGATTCTGAAATACAAGATTTAGGAAAAAGAAAGTCCAAAAGAATACTTATATTGATATTAGGAATAGCAGCTATAGCATCATTAATTTTAATAATTATAATCTTTACTTTACCTAACGATACTAGTAACGGTGTGTGACCTGGCGCAATCATTAATTTTCCATTCTTAGAACTATTGAGAAATTATATTGTACACATAAATTTTGGGCTTCTATTATAAAATTAAGAATCGAATTGAATGAGTCTTACAAAAAAATGATAGTTGTAAGAGGACAAACCTAGCAATGGTTTCGGTTTTTTGATAAAATAACTATTAATATATTAGGTAAAATTTTAAAAATTCAGTATGTTTAGGGATAAATATGCCAGATGCTTATCTTACAGTTAATGAAAAAAAGATCCCTTTAAAAGATTTCATGCAGGAAATGCTGATAAACATAATTCTTGGTTATCTAAAATCCACAAAAGCCGTTCCTGAAAATATTGAAACGATTGAGATTGAAATCAAGTTATAACTTTTTTATTTTTTTATTTAAAATTTATGACAGTTGTCCTAAACATAAATAAAATAAAAAATGTAAAATATTTTCTAGTTATGAAATTAGAACCAGAATGTGTAGGATGTATTTTTAATCAAGTATTAAGGGCTTTTAATTTGGTTCGACCTGGGATTCCTCATGAGGTAATTATATCTGCTCAGAAAAAGCTAATGGCTTTTCTTTTAAATTTTGATGAAAATGCCAATGCTGCACCAATCTTTGGAAAAGTAGCATATGGTATTATTTCAGAAATGTTGAATGATAAAGATCCTTATCGAACTCTAAAGCAAGAAAGTAATAAACTTGCTTTAGGACTTAATGAAAAAGCTAAAGAGATTATCGATAAAGCTGATGATCCGTTATTTGAAGCAATAATAGTTGCGGCACTTGGAAATACTATTGACTTTGCGGGTCAACACCAAATTAATTTGATTTCTGATATCAAGAATTTCACATCAGAAGATTTAGTTATCAATGATTATACATCTTTCAAGAAGTCATTAGAAAAAGCTCAGCATTTACTAATCATAGGAGACAATGCTGGAGAGATTGTATTTGATAAGCTATTAGTCTTAACACTCAAAGATCTTTATCCCGATTTAGAAATAGTTTATTCAGTAAGATCAGCACCAATAATAAACGATGCCACAATTGAAGATGCTAAATATATTAATTTAACAGATTTAGTTCAGGTTATTGAATCATGCGCAGCGCCAGGTGTTGACCTAACGTCCTCTACAAAAGAATTTAAAGAATTATTCTTTCGGAAAGATGGGGTGATTTTATCCAAAGGACAAGGAAATTTTGAAAGTCTGTACGGGATTGAAATTCCTGATAAAGATGTTTACTATTTGCTAAAAGCCAAATGTAATCTAATGGAAAGAATATTTAAAGTCAAAATTGGAGATTTAATTTTCAAGAAAAAAACCCAAGGATTCTGAAATCTATTGTCTTAATTTTTTCAGTGCCTCAGTGAAGAACCCGAAATCTCCGATCTCAGCTTTCTCTTCCGAATCTTGTATCCTTTTAAAGTATTCTTCAATCTGCTTTGATAATATGTTCTTAAAGGACTCAAATTGAGTAACCTCACAATCATTATTGGCAATCTCGCTTCTATAAAGTGTATAGAACATGTCCAGTGTCTTTTCTGCTTCTTCTCTTATATCATGCTTTAGAAATTCCTTATCAAGAATCGCAACGAAAATTAAGTTGTATTTATAGACAATAATCATATCTACATCAAGTCCTTTGATGTTAATCTCTTCTAATTCTCCCAAGTTATTTCCAAATAGACGTAATGCCCCAACAAAAGAAGATAATAAAACTGGATCGATTTTTGAATCTAATATTAGATCAAGTAAATACTCTCCAGACTCTTTACAAATAACAATACCCTTTACTAACTTATTGTCTTTAATAGTAATCTTTATCCTATCCCTGTTATCAATTCTATTACTACCTAATTCCATAATATAAATATTGCCTAATAAAATCTTTTAAATTTTAATTTAAAATTAGATGTAATATCTATGAAATAGATAGAGAAAAGAATACACACAATCTCTTACCATAATTAAAGTTTTATAAAAAAAAAGGTCTATAAATCAAACTACTTCTCTAAAATCTCTCTCACTTTATTTACAATAGCTTTAAATGCTTTTGTAGCTTTATTATCAGGATATTTCAAAACGAATGGCAATCCTTGGTCTCCTTGTTGACTTATCTCAACTTCAAAAGGAATTTTCCCTAATAATTCAATATTAAAGTCAGTAGCTGCTTTTTCCGCCCCACCTGGAGGGTATAAATCAATATATTCACCACAATGAGGACAATTAAAGCCTGAATGGTTTTCAATAATCCCAAGAATTTTTCTTTTCATTACCATTGACATTTTTATTGTCTTTCTTGCATCCATTAAAGCAACTTCCTGAGGAGTAGACACGATTACTACATTCTCATCAGGAATTAATTGTAAAATATCTAAAGTTTCATCAGAGGTCCCGGGAGGTAAATCGCATATTAGATAATCAAGTTCACCCCATTCAGCATCTCCTAGAAATTGTCTCACAGCACTCATTTTCATTGGACCTCTCCAAATTACTGGATCGTCAGGTGTGAGAGTTAAAAATGCCATACTCATTACTTTGATATTTAGGGGCCCATTTATAGGGTAAAATTTTTTAGTATCAGCATCAACCCTTGGTTTAAGTTCAGGATCTACACCTAGCATTTTAACAACGTTTGGACCTGTTATATCAACATCAAGAATTCCTACTCTTAATCCAACACTAGCTAGGCTCATAGCAAGATTAACTGCAACGGTCGTTTTACCAACCCCACCTTTTCCGGAAATGATAACGATTTTATTTTTGATTTTTTCCATATTTGTTTTTATGTTCTTCTCTCTCTCATCCACCATCATTTCTTTTAAATTGATTTCTGGAATCTTTTCTTCAGACATATTCTTGAATCACTCTTTCTTTATGATATGAAAATAAGAAGCTGTTTTATTTTTTTCGATAATTATTTATGAATTATTTCGATGTTTCGCTTATAATTCTATTCTCATTATAAAAGAATTTATTTCGCATAAACTAAAGAAATTAATAAATTTAAATATATTATTCATCACTGAAAAGAGAAGAAAAAAAAGTTTGAAGGTGTTACCAAATTCCAGTTTCTAATTTCATGGAGCTATATAAATTTCTACCAAAGACAAATTGCAAGAAATGTGGAAAACCGACATGTATGGCATTTGCATTAGATCTATTACAAGGAAAAGTGAAAATTGATGATTGCCCACCGCTATTAGAGCCTAAATATAAAAAAAATTATAATACACTGAAGGAACTTATAGGCTCTGAAGAAGGTAAAGAGAAGGAACTAAGAATAGATGTAGAAACTGATTTATGTGATGGATGCGGGATTTGTGTAACAGTTTGTCCTGTAAATGCTAGATATTGTCCCCCTACATTAAGTGGCAAAGCACCGGATTATCCCCCTGAAAAACATCAATTATTTCAAGTAAAGGCTGGTAAATGCGAATTATTAGCGATAAAATATTGTCGAAGGATTGAAGCACAAGGTAGAGAAAGAGAATGCCGTGTATGTGAGACTTATTGTCCTCGTGATGCTATAAAAATAGATTATGTTTAATCCGCATTTAATTTTTTATAATTTTGAAAGGTGTTAAAAAACTGGTTAATAAACGTGTAAAATGTACAGGATGCTCCCTTTTATGTGATGATATAATTGTCAGAGGTGATGGTTTGTATATCGATGAAGTTATAGGAGCTTGCTTAAAAGGTAAAGAGAAATTTGAACAAATTACTGGTAAAAATCGTATATTATCCCCGCTTGTACGCGATAAAGGTGAATTAAAAAAAGTTTCCCTTGATACTGCATTAGAAAGATCTATTGAGATCATGAAAGAATCATCTAAACCATTATTATATGGTTTTTCTACTGTTAGTTGTCAAGCCCAATTAAAAGGAATTGAATTGGCAAAATCTATAAATGGATTTATAGATTCTAATTCAGTAATTTGCCAAGGTAAAGTTCTTAATACTGCAAAAGAAATGGGATTAACATTAGCCACAATATCAGAGGTAATTAATAAAACAGATTTATTGATATTATGGGGTGCTAATGCCGCAGAATCAATACCTCGATTATTGAATAAAATCCTTTTTTCACGTGGTAAATTTAGAATGACAGGGCGTGAAATTAAAACACTTATAATTATAGATCCTGTTAAAACTGCATCATTCGGGGTCATGGGTGTTCGAGATCTTTCGCTAAATATAGATCCAGGGAAGGATATTGAATTGATTCGTGTTCTAAAGGAAGAATGTTGTACACCAAGTGGTTTCCCTGCAGATGGTGTTGCGGGTATTGATCAAGATGATTTAAAGAGGTTATTGATTCAAATAACTAATGCTGAGAACGCTGTAATTTTTATTGGTCAAGGAATATTAAGTTCGCAGACAAGTGTCAATGTAGTTCATGAGTTACTTGATTTAGTGCATATGATAAATATAAAACAACAAAAAGGTCGCATGTCAATCATGATGTTAGGAGGTCATTATAATATGGCAGGTTTTGACCAAGTTGCTTTATCATTATTTGGTAAAAACCATAGTTTACAATTTTTTGATAATAATCTGGTCGAAACATCAGAGACAATAATATCCAAACTTAGTAAAGAGGATTTTGATTGCTCTATAATTGTTGGAACTGATCCAATTTCACACTTACCGTGGAAACTGAGTAAAGCATTAATGTCAAAACCATTAATTCTTATTGATAATAAGAAGTCAGCAACCTTCAACGTAGCAGATGTTATTTTACCCTCTTCTCTCACAGGAATTGAATGTGAAGGATTAGCTTATCGGTTAGACCATGTACCAATCGAATTGCAAAAAATAGTAAATCCACCAAATAATATAATTTCAGACGAGGAACTTCTATCTAAGTTAATTAGTAGACTAAACCCAATTTAAGGAGGTTATAAATATGGAAATGTTAGTAAATACTGTAAGGATGGTTGACTACGATCAACTAAAAGAATACTCCTTTGGGGATGAAAATTCTTTAAAAGAAAATCTAGCAATTGGAATAATAAATCCTGAAGATTTCGAGAAACTTAACTTAACTACAAGTCTGAATTTAAAATTATCAAATGAGGATGGAAAAGTAATTATAAAAGTAAAACAAAAAGAAGATGTTCCAATTGGTACAATCTTGATGCCTGTATCTATTTGGGCAAATCAAATCACAGGAATTTCTAATGAACAACTAATTTTCAAAAATATTAAGGTCAATGCGGAGACTACCAGAGATAATGTTTTAGATATAGAAGAATTATTGAACATCATCAAAAAATAACTTTTATGTAATTATTATGGATAGGAATAAAATAATTATAAAAAATGGTATAGTTTATGACCCTCTTAACAAAATAGAGGGAGAAAAAAAAGACATCTTGATAGAGTCAGGCCAAATTGTACAAAAATTTTCTACTACAAAGGATATAAAAGAAATAGATGCAAACGGAAAAACAGTTATTCCCTCTGCTATTGACATTCATACTCATATCGCTTCCCAACAAGTTAATTGGGCAAGACTTTTAGGATTCGATATTGATAAATTCAAAGAAGTTTGGAAAGGATTAAGATTAAAAAACATTGCTAAGGATTATATTTCAATGGGTTATACTTTTATACTTGAAGCCAATGTATTTCCATCTTTAGCAAAACAGACGATTTTCAACTTTCAACAAATACCCGTGTTAGATAAGGCGATGCTATTAAATATCAGTAATCTATGGCCTTTAGAACTCGAGTTCCAAAGAGGTAAAATTAAAGAAATGGCTGTATTTTTATCTGATCTCTTATCTAAAACTTATGGTTTCGGATTTAAAGTTTATAACCCCTTTGAATGCGAGACATGGGATTTTAAAGAATTAAGAGAAGATTTAACAAAACAAGGTAGATTATTTAATTTCTCCGCTTTAGATGTTTACGAAAGTGTTGTCAAATGTGTGGAATCACTCGGTATGCCTCATTCGGCTCATGTGCATATTGAAGGTTATGAAAATGAAGTAGGGAAAGAAAACCTATTTAAAGTTTTAGAGAAGATTCGGTCATTAAATTTAGAGCCCAATCAGAAAACTCATTCAAAAATAAAGCGTCATCAAATATTACATTTAGCTCATGCGAATGCTTATTCATTTGATGGAAATAATGAAACTTTAATTAATTTTCTGAACAACAATCAAAATTATAGCGTTGATTTGTCTTTTATCGGCTTCAACAAGATAAATCCTATTATCACATCAGATAGAAGGTTGATTAATTCTATGTTAACTTTGGATGCGATCGATAATCAGTATAAATTAATAAGTTCAGCCGTAGAATTTGAAGGCGATTCATTTGTTTCAATGAGAACATTTAATAAGAGTAAATATCAAGATTGTATCTTATGGGCAAACGCATTGGATTTAGCTCTCAATGTTAAAAATAAATATCAGTTGTGTTTTTCATTAAATTTTCCAAACTATGCAAATCTAACAGATATCCCTGAAATTGCAACTTGGTTGACAAGTAAAGAAGCTAGAGACAATTATATGGAGGGAATGAACAAGGAATTTTTAAAAGATAGCATTCTAAAGAGTGATGATAAAGTTCTTAATTTCACTGAATTTCTTCAATTAACAAGAGTGAGTCCAGCAATTTGCTTGGGATTTGGAAGCATAAAGGGGAATATTGGACAAGGTGCTGATGCGGACATTAATGTATTAAACTTAAATATTAAAGAAACAGATCTTTCGAAAGATTTTGGAAAATTCAAGAAAGAACTCTCCAATATTGAATATGTTATAAAATCTGGTGAAATTGTAAAAAAACAAGATAAATTCAATTTAAGCCCGCAAGGTTCAATTTTTTGGGCTAATGGCAAAGCAGACACCGAAGGAAAGGATTTAATTATGTCGAAAAAGGAGGAATTCTACCGAAAGTACTCATCTATGTTCTATGATTCCTATCAAGTTTCGGTTGATAAAAATCTATTAAGAAAGATAGATTAATCAATAGATTTGTTAATTCAATTTAATTAATTTGAGAGTATTTAGGAATTAAAATGTGTGCTTTCCACTAGTCATAGCTTTATTCCTATGTAAAATATATATAAAAACATTGTTCAAGAAAGAGTTATCTTAAATTTCAATAATTTTAATACTTTATTTTATTTTTTTATATTAATTTAAATTTTTAATAATAACTCAGATAATGTCTAAATTACCTTTAGAAGGAATAATAGTTATTGATTTTTCTACTCTTATTGCAGCTCCAGTTATTGGTTCTCTTATGGCTGATTTTGGTGCTGAAGTAATTAAAGTGGAATTACCTAAAATTGGTGATCCTCAACGAGGAGCTCAGCTTGTTGGAAAAGGGAAGAGCCCAACTTGGTTAGTTGGAAGTCGAAATAAAAAAACAATCACCTTAGATTTGCATAATAAAGAGGGTCAAGATATTGCTAAAAAATTATGTGCTAAAGCGGATGTAGTTCTTCTAAATTTTCGACCTGAGGTTTTAGAAAAATGGAATCTTGGTTCTGAAGTTTTGCATCAAATTAATCCAGGATTAATAATTTGCTTAGTTTCCGGGTTCGGTCAGACAGGACCTTATAAAAACAGAGGTGGATTTGATCGAACTGTCAGTGCCTTTGCGGGTTTAACGTATACGTCTGGTTATCCCGAATATCCACCAGTTCGTAGTGGATATCCGTTAGTGGATTATTTAACAGGGTATCTTGGTGCGTTTGCAGTAATGATGGCTTTATATAATAGAGACGTGAATCATAATAGAGGGGAAGTGATTGATTTAAGTCTAGCAGAAGCTGCTTTTAAAGCAACTGGTGGTAGTTTACCAACTTATTCTTTAACGCGTTCTATTTATGAAAGATGCGGCAACCGAATTAAATTTTTTGTACCTGCTGAAAATTTTGAAACTCAAGATGAAAAAATCATTGCTCTTAATGCAGGTACTGAGAAACTGTGGAAGCAATTAGTAAAAGCAATGAATCGAGAAGATTTACTCACAGATAAGAAATTTCGTAAATATTTAGCACGTATACAAAATCAAGATGAGCTTTATAAACTTATTGGCGATTGGGTAAAAAGTAAAACTACAGAAGAAGTTTTGGAAATTCTTGAAAAGGAAGGAGTTCCATGTGAAAAGGTAAATAGTATCGCAGATTTGGCATCTGATCCTCATATGCTCGATAGAGAAGCAGTATTAGAATTTATTGATCCTGATTATGGTAAAGTATTAATTCCTGGTATTGTTCCGAAATTGAAAAATTTTCCAGGACGTGTAAAGTTTCTAGGTGCTAAGCTTGGGGAATATAATCAAGAGATATATCGAAAATTTCTTGGATTAACTACTGAAGAAATTAATAAATTAGAAGAACGAGAAGTAATATAAGTAAAATAATTTACTATGTCGCTTCAGGGATTAAAAAGACAAAATTACTCCCGTGTGAATAATCACCATTAACTCTATCTTCAATCCAGATTTCGCCCTTATAACTCTCTATGATTTTTTTCACGAGTGTTAACCCAAATCCCATACCCTTTGAACCTTTTTCTTTACTGAATCCTTCTTGAAAGATTACTTCTTTCCTTTTATCTGAAATACCAATCCCATTATCAATGAATTCAAATTTTATATATCCTATATTTACTTTAGTTTGTCTTGAAATCTTAATGAGAACCTCTTTTTTGGGATTTTCATTGTAATTAACAGCGTTGATTAATATATTGTCGAATACATCTATTAAAAACTCATTAGCTCTGGTGATAATTTTCTTTTCAGATGTTATAATTCTTATATTAATATCCTTTGATGACCTACTGTTTTGGATAAATTTTATTGCTTCTTCTAGTACTTTAATTGCCTTAACAGATTTTAAAGATTTCTCTAAATTTTCAAGATTCGATAATTTACGGACATTAGTAATTAATTTTGTCCCTCTCGCAAATTGCCCTTTAATTAATTCATAAAGATCTTTAATTTCCTTTTCTTTCCCAGGCTCATTAAGATATTTCTCACTAATATCGATTGAAAGTTTTATATTTGAAAGGATGTTGTTGATGTCATGATAGAATAAATCTTTATAAAGTTCAGCTCGGTTGTAAGCTTCTCGATACTTTTCCTCTGATTTTTTTAGTTTCTGGACAGATTCCTTAATCTTTTCTTCTACTAATTTTTTCTCTGAAATATCTCGAGTAAAACCATAAAAACCAACTTTTTTTCCACTCGTATCATATCTTAAATAAAATGTTCCTTCAAAAGTACGTTCTTGCCCATCATTTCTGATTACCTTACTTTCAAAAGTCCCTTTTGGAAGATTGTTTTTATATACAAGATTGAAGATTTCATATACTTCTTTATAAGTTTTCTTGTTTAACATAGAAGTATAACTCTTTCCTATTAGCTGTTTTTTCGAAAATCCTATGTACCTGCAAATATAATCATTTACATAAGTATAATTTCCTTGTAGGTCTACTTCAAAATATCCATCCTCGATATTTTCAATGATTCCTCTATATCGTTTATCTGGTTCATTATCAAACTTACTCATAACGGAAACTCCTTTTTGAATGCCTTAAATGAAAATGTTAAAATTTGAAGGCAATTTCTTTGAATAAAACCCCGATAGTATTTGCAACTACTATTTTTTTAATAAAGCTCGAAATATACAATTATAATGATATTTAATGAATATATTTGTATTTGATATATCATATTTTTGTTCCCATAGTTCGAACAAGAGGGGAAAAAAGAATAAGGGGAATTATATGGGATAGACATATATTTAAGAAACTATAATTTCAAAGGATATTTCCGATATTTCTCTATAGCTGCTCTGAATGCTAAAATATTCTCCCACGGAACATTTAAGATATTATGACTTGGACCCGCAAAATAACCTCCACCTATACCAGCTGCTTTAATGCATCTCTTTACTTCTTCTTCAACTTCTTTTGGAGTTCCGAAACTTAACACTCTTGTGGAATCCATACCACCCATAAAACTCAGCCGATCTCCCAATGTTTCCTTTAAATGGGCTAAATCAACACCCGCAGCTGGTTCTAATGCTTGAATACAATCTAATCCCGCAGCAACCATATCAGGGAGCAATTTATCAATATATCCACAAGAATGCTGTATGATAAACATTCCATGTTTTTTGCATTCTTGATATATTCTTTTATAGTAGGGTAGCATAAATTTACGAAAATTCTCAAGAGAGAACATAGAACGCCCTTTATAGCCCAAATCATCGTAATAAAAAACAACATCTATTCCTGCTTCAGCATAACGTTTAATGTATTCTATATTTGTTTTAGTATATTCCTCCATAACTTCATGGATAAATTGCGAGTTTTTTCGCATATGATATGTGACCCTACTTATTGTCATTCCTTCGAAAAGAGCTTCATTCATTGCAATCATTAATCTAGCCATTGGATATAAGTATGGCGAGAAGGACTTTACGAATTCTTCCCAGATTTTGGGGGAATAATTAACCTCATCATTAATACATTCAGAAGGTTTTCCATATTCATCCCAATAAGAGTGTAAAATTTCAGGTGTTCTGAAATAGCCATCTATATACCATGCATAAGTTAAACCCGTTTTAACTTGTTCCACTCGCTTAAATATTCTCCCTGATGTTGGGATTAAGTAACTTCCAGGATATTCCGGTGGACCCTCGGCAATCACAGTTTTCATTCGATGCCTCCAGGGGTCTATAGAATGGCAATCAACATTCCAGAATCTAAGCTCTGTTATATCCCCAGCCCACCTATAATCCTCTCTCGAATATGTATTTTCAATATAAGTCTTATTTGCTTTATATTCATCTGATTCAATAAATTGTTGATAAGAAGTACCAGTTCTTTCAAATCCAAGATAATGAATCGGTATCTTATCTGGTTCATCATCATGTTCTAAAGTTCGAATAACGCGTTCTCGTTTTGATAATACCATAGTAAAAAAATATCTTGATTATTTAAATAAATATTTAATTGAACTTGATTTGTAATTAATATTATTCATTGAAATGAAATTAGGGAGAATTAAATAAATATTATAAAAATTGGGTTTATATTATGGATTTTGAAGAATTAACTGAACTAATAGTTGAATTGGAATTGGATGATATAGCCGATGCGGTAAAGAGTGCGCTTGAGGAAGATAAAAAGGATCCATTTGAAATTTTAACTGCTTTAACAAAAGGTATGGATGAAGTAAGCCGCCGTTATGAGGAATTTGAATATTTTCTAGGAGAATTAGTATTAGCTGGTGATACTCTGAAAGCAGGACTTGAAGTGTTAAAGCCTGCTCTAGTTGTATCAGATAGTACAAAGGAGAAAATTAAAGCCGTAATTGCAACTGTTAAGGGTGACCAACATGATTTGGGGAAAAACTTACTAGGTACAATGCTTTTGAGCGCTAACTTTGAAGTATACGATTTAGGAAGGAATGTGGAAGCTGAAGCTATAGTAGAAAAAGTTAGAGAGACTGGAGCATCCGTTGTGGCATTAAGCTCTTTATTATCCATGACAGTTGATCAAGTTGAAGTTGTTCATAAAGCGCTACAAGAAGCGGGATTAAGAGATAAAGTTAAATTGATTGTAGGTGGAGCTCCTTTCAATATGGAGCTAGCTAAAAAGTTTGGAGCTGATGATTATGCGGATGACGCAGTACATGCTGTTGAACATATTAAAAAGCTAATTCAATAAGTTATCTCAAGAAGATTGCAACATAAAATCCAATTATACATATTATACTGATTGAAATCAATAAATTCCCTTTATATTTCTTAAAATGTTTTTTTTGTTTTTGTTTTTTCTCTTGTTTAGCTTCATAGAGTTGTTGTTCAAATCTTTCTTGTGCTTCAGGATCAGTTACTAAATATTGAACATTTGGATCATACCGTGCTCTATACATCCCCTCGAAAGCATATCCTGCATCTTTGAATAAAACCATTAAATAAAGGAGTTCCGGAAGGGTAATAATAAATATAATATAGTCAATAATACCAAAGCTGAAATTTTCCCACGGAATTATAAATAACCCCGGTAAGGTGTAAAAAGAACCACAGATGAGAGTTCCATATACAAAATAAATATAAAACGGATTTTCCTTCTTAAATGTAAAGACGATTCCAACCAACATAATTAAAGTAAAAACAAAAGCAAAAATGACTAAAATTAAATTCTCTTGCATTATTAATATAAGAAAACCCATTACAAAAGAATTGAATAGGGCAAAAAATATATCATAATATTGGATAGTATCCCTTTTTTCTGAAGATTGATTTTGTTTAGTCTCCATTTCAATCTGCTCAATTGCGGCTTCTTTGATGACTAATTAAAATTTTTATCTTATATGATTTCAAAATTATTTTAATAGTGCAATCCCTTAAAATAATTTACAGTTGTAAACATGTTCTTACCACCTTTTCTAAGATAATTCATAGCATCCTCTATACCATCAATCGTGAGATCAAACATCGGAATAACACTAGAAATAATCTTGCGGGTCCACGGGCTCCATTCGGGTCTAATCAGCTCTGGGTTAAGCCAAACAATCCCATTTTTAAAATGATTAGCGAGTTCTCTGATATAGTATATCCCGGGCATCTCGTTTCTGTGGTAGTAATATATCGAACCATATTTTTCTGTCAGTTCCCAACTTGCCATTGCTGCGTCGCCGACCAGAACTACCTTGTATTTTTTATCGAATTTTCGAATAAAATCCTCAAATTCAATTGCCTCATCGGGATTCCTTTTACCATTGAAATACAAAGTCTCATAAATGCAATTGTGAAAGTAATAAAATTTAAAATCTTTCCAATGTGACATATTGTTAGCTGCCGAGAAAAGTAGATTGACGAGATGAGCATACGGCGTCATACTCCCACCTACATCCATAAGCAGTAATATCTTTACATCATTTTTTCTACGTTTATCAAATACAATCTCAATCTCTCCCCCATTCTTTGCCGTTTTATCAATAGTCTCGTCAATGTTTAATTCATCTAGTTTTCCAATTTCTTCAAGTTTTTTTAGTCTTTTTAGAGCTACTTTAATTTGTCTAGTATCTAAAACGATATCTTTCCGATAATCTTTAAAAATTCTTTTTTCAGCTATTTGTACTGCTGTTCGCATACCAGAAGACCCCCCAATTCTCATCCCCATTGGATTTTCCCCAGAATGACCAAATGGTGATGTTCCTCGTGTCCCAATCCAATGATCTCCATAATTGTGCTCTTCATCTTGCTCCCGCATTAATTCTTCCAGACGTTTTTGCATTTCTTCTAGACTAAAGAATTGACTCATCAATTCTGAAGGATTTCCATTCATCGCAGCAGCGTTAAGATTATTCTTCAGCCACTTTAGGATTTCCTCTTTAAGTGCGTCTGGTGTGTCAGTTATAATTCCTTTACGTAGCTCAGCATCATACTTCTCCAATAGTTCCTCAAGAAACTTTTGTAGATCTTCAATATTTAGGTATTGTTGATATTCTTTTAATAAAAGTTCTAACCCCTCGATTAACTCAGGGAGGGTAATCGGTTTATCTAACCAATCCCAGATTTCCTGTTTAAAATCTTCAGGGAATTGTACCATGGCGTTTTTGAAGAAATTTGCAAAGGAGATGTCAAAAATATCAAAGTGGTGTTCGTTTTTACAGAGAATTGACCTCGAAGTGTAGTAAAACTCGACCATATTGTGGATGAGCCCTTTATTTAGAGCTTCAATTAAGGTCATATATTCTGTGATGCTTACGGGCAACCTTTCTTTTAGGTAATAAAAAAATTCGACAAACATCTGATAAAATAGAATAATTTAATGATTATAAGATATAATAATTAAAGATCTTTTATAGCTTTATTGTAAGTCTGCAACCTCATAGCGTTAAATAATAAAATGTTATGATTGATTAACACCTTGAATTTTCCTTTGAAATGTAAAATAGGAGAAATGATTTTAATTGTTGTTTAAATTGTTGAGTTGAGATTAAATATTATGTTTTATACGATAGCTGATGATCTGGTGTTCTATCAAATTTTGATATTTATCAAAAAGTATACAAATTCTGAACTCAAATTATACAAATATTTTCATAATAAGACGGAAGGAATATATCCTGAATTTGTAGTAGTTATTGATCAGTTTATCTTTTTTTTTGTGAAAAATAAGAATTACTTTGATTCTAAACTCTATTTGAATAAAATGAGAAGAGAAATTAAGAATAAAAAGATCTTAATTATCAGAGCTGAAAATGTATTAATTAATTTATTGTTCAGTTTATTCCCGGATTTATACATTCATAATATCTCATTGGAAATAAATGATTCCTCAAGGCAGAGAGAAATATCAGTATATTTTTTAACTTATAAGGAAAGGGGTATCGCAATCGGACGCGGTGCTGAGTATATCAAATGTGTTAATGAGTTGTTTAAAAGATGTATTAGATTTGAAAATGAAAGCACACCAATTGAAATTAGATGTAAAAATGTAAATCCATAATTTTTCTCAATGTTATTAATGTAATTTCTTATTAGTTTAGGTTATATGTGATTTCCATTCCTGTTTATACTCTTCATATTATAAAATTATATAAAACTTAAAACCATTGTGTAGCGTCTGCCTCTAGAACTAAATCATTCAGAGTTGCTGCCCCGACAATTTTTACACCGGGAATTAAATCGACTTTTTCCAATCCTAACATTCTTTTTGATGCTTCACATACCATAATTTCAATTCCCATATCCAACGTTTTATCTATCATTTCCTTTACGCTTGGAAATGTCCCTAGCTTTATTTTCTCCGCTTCCCCAGATTTTAATATCCTTAATCCTGTACCCAAATAATATACAACTGGTTTTATATCCATTGCTTTGGCGGTTTGAGCCAATACTAAGGGTGAATATTGTCGTTCTGGATCATGACTGGTTTGTACATATAAGATAAATTTCTCATTTTCGTTTATAATATACCACCTCTAAACCTATTAATATAATATTTTATGAGATAATCAAATTTTTAGTTAAATATGTGCTATACAAAATGTATATCAGTATCTAATAAATCTCACCTTTATGTTTCAGAAAAAAAGCTGAATTTTCTTAAAGATTTTATAAGAGAATTTTAATTGAATTTATTAAATATTGAAATAATAGAGGAAATTTAAATATATTAAATTTCTTCTAATAGAACTTTCAAGTTTCTATTGAGAAAGGTTTTACAAATTCATAAATAAAATAAATCCCCAATTTACAATACCTCCAATAATTAAAGCAAGTGAAATTTCCAGAAAAGAAATTTGAAGTGCGTATTTCCAATTAGTTTGTTTCGCTATGATGATGATTGTCGCAAAACAGGGGATGTAGAGCATTGTGACTAAGCTGAATGTAATCATTTGAATAGGAGTTAATAATTCTACAAGAGTTAATCCCATATTTTCTGCAAAAAGAGCAAGAAGTACAAGCGTTAGTTCTTTACGTAAAATTCCATAAATTAGGAATATTCCTACAGCTGTTGGAAGACCTAACCAGATTACAGATATTGGTGATAGAATAAGATTAACTGGTTCTAAAGCGTTAAAAATCAACAGAATTTCCAATGTAATTCCAAGAATAATAATAATAGGAAGTGCTTTATACACAAATTCTTTAGATCTTAACCATGTTTGCTTCAGGATTACATTATAATTAGGCATCCTATATTCATGCATTTCCATAATTAATTCTGTACAAGTTCCAGGCATTGTTTTGTTTAGAATTCTACCTACGATTAAAATAACTGAAAAGTTTATAATAAACAAAAATAGAACCCACGAAAGACCTAAATATCTCCCAACTAATCCCATAACTACTGTCATTGTCGCAGCGCAAGGAATAAGTGAGCTAAAGCAATAGAAATCTTTTTTTCTCGCTCAGTTTCCATAATTCTACATCCCGCGCATGCTGGAACATTACATCCAAAACCTAAAATCATAGGTATAATAGATTTACCGTGAATTCCAACCGTATGCATAACCCTATCCATCAAGAATGCTGCCCTTGGGAGATACCCTGAATCTTGTAGAATTTCAATAATTAAAAAAAATGGTATAACATAGACTAATACACCACCAATTGCTCCGATTAAGCCTCCTACTCCTCCATCCCAAAGAATTTTGACCCCTAATAAGTTTTTTCCATATACTGAGTAAATTCTTTCGCTCCAAATTCCATATCTTTCATCTAATATTCCCCCGAAAAAATTTCCAATGGAAAATGTAAACATATAGATCCCCAAAATAACCAGAATCAATATAACGTATCCCCAGATTGAGTGAGTGGTAAGATGGTCGATTTTATCAGCAAGAGTAATTTTCTTAGTTTGTTTTTCAGATTGAATTATTAAAACTTGTTCTACTATTTTATTAATGTTGTTGTAAATTTCAGAAGAAATTACAGTACTAATATCTTCGCCATGAATCTCTTCAAGTTCCTTACGAAAATTATCAGCTAATTGAATGGTATCTAAGGTTGACTCATGATTTTCAAATATTTTGTTAATTTCTTCATCATTTTCTAGAAGTTTTATTGCTATAAATCTTGGGGGATAATGAGAGTTAACAACAGATTTTCTATCAACACTAATATTTTTTATAAGATCATTGATTTTATTCTCAACTTCCTTTCCAAAAGAAAGGATTACGGATAAATCAGGAATTTCAAATCCACTTTTTTCATTATTCAAATTAGGTTGGTGATATATAACCATTTCTATTGCTTTTTCAAGAAGTTGATGGACACCTACCCCATGAACCGCAACCACAGGCAAAACTGGCAACTTGAAAATCTTTTCTAACTTTTCGAAGTCAAGATCTATATTTCTTTTATGTAAAATATCCATTTGATTCATAGCGAGGATTATTGGAACGTTTAACTCTAATAATTGAAATGTAAAAAATAAATTTCGTTCAAGATTAGTAGCATCAATAACATTTATTATTAAATCAACTTCCTCAGAAATTATAAATGCTCTGCTTACTATTTCTTCTATCGTGTATGTTGATAATGAATAAATACCAGGTAAATCAACTATATTAAAGTGATATCCTAAGAAGTCTAATTTCCCTTCCATTTTTTCAACTGTCTTTCCAGGCCAATTTCCAATCGTCTGTGAAAGCCCTGTTAACTGATTAAATATGACTGATTTTCCCACATTTGGATTACCAGCTAAGGCTATATTGATTGAATCTTTATGTTTATCTTTTTCTTTTCGTTTATTCGGTAAATGGTGACTCATATTTATTCCTAAAAGTTTTATTTTAGAATTTTAAAGTTTTATTTAACAAAATCACGGATATAATTTTTAAAAATGTTTATAAGTTACATTGTCCCTGACATCTTACCATGATTTTAGCGGCCAGACCTCGACCAATTACTAAGGTAGTACCTTTCACAATTATTTTTAAAGGTCCTTTCAGGGGAGCAGTTTTTTTTTTTAATATTTTTACACCCGGAACGATTCCTAAGTTTGCAAGGCGTCTTTTAGCTTTGATTCAAGTTTTCACACTTAATACAGTAATTATTTCTCCTTTTTCACATTCTGTTAAACACCTAATTAATGGTGTCTGGAAAATTTCTTTTTTAATTTGCTTTTCAGGTATAGAATTGATAATTCAAAATCATCTCAAATAAGACTTTTTAATTAATAAAATGAATTATTGAATTTAAATTTAGGCATAACAAATTATAAATTATTTATTTTCTTTAAGAATCAATTATTTAATTCTTAATTGCAATTTTGAGACCATAATACTAAATTTTAATATTTTCTCTGAGATTGTCTATAAACGTGATTATTTCTTTTGGAATAGGTTTTTCATTAGCTATTTTTATAACTGCATTAATTAATTCATTTGTTAAGTTAGCAGGTATTCCACATAATAATTCGCAATCACCGAATATTCCATTTTTTCTGGATTCAACGTACAGAAATGAAAAATTCACATCATTACGTTTAATTACATAAGTAGTTACTTCACTACACACACCGTTAATTATACTACATGCTATTTTTAACGGTTTCTTATAAAGCCTAACATAGGCTTGGATGATATTCGTACAATTACGAGGATTTAAGATTAGTATAATGCTGTCATAATCCTCGGAATTAGATATTGTTTAAAAAATAATATAATCAAAATCTACATTTTCTAAGTTCATAAGATTGTTCTGGACAAAAATCGTTTTTAAACACTCTAAAGCTTCAGATTTAATTGTATTAATGTGTTTTTTGAAGTCATTTCTAAAATTGTTTATTTCTCTTTTAATAACGTGAGAGGGATTGATAGGGCTGTAAACTTGATCTGTTATTGATATCCATTTCCTCTGTTTTAAGGTTTTAAGAATATTATAAATTATTTCTGGTCTTTGCTTCATAATTTCACACATCATATTTAAATCAGCTTCTCCTAAAGATAGAAGTGTTATATATGTATCAATTTGAGATTTAGATATACCTAAAAATTTTAAAGCAGAATAAATGTTATTATTTGTTTGTGTAATCTGCAATTTCTTTTTCTTCGAAGCGTTTTTTATTTTTAAAAGATCAATTTTGTTGGAAACAAAAATTTTTCTTGTTGTCAAGGCATCATTAAAGAGCTGTTGACCCGCATTAGAGCGAACTATAACACTATTCCAATTATCATTCAAGGTTCCTACACTTCCTACTGAAATATCGGCAAATTCAGAAGTATAATCTTTACAAAATTTACAACTTGAAAAATGATATTTGCTTGTATCCTTTATTGAGACTTCTTTAATAGTTCCATCATTTAAATAAGCAATAAACTTACCATGAGAAACATCAAATTTCTTAATTTCCATCATACTTACTCCAATTAAATCATGTACAAGGTTAATCATTGAATCGTATGAGTAATTAGATGAACAAAATAATCCAATAATCAATTTGAATTTTCCATATTTATTTGAAAGAGGTGGCCATAGTTGAAATTTTCTTACTGCTTGAATTTGACATGGCAAACCGACAAAGGCAAGATTTTTAATTTTATATTTGTACACTGCCTTTTTATATATACTTAAAGTTGGTAGCATAGCATAGATTGAGCCTGCAGCACTAATTACCTCTTCTGGAGTTCTTGCTATGAAGGGTTTAGGATACCAATTTTCATCCTTGTTGGTCATAAGAACTCCATCAATTAATCCAGTATTTAAAGCTTGGATAAGTAAAGTAGTTACAACTCCACCATTTTGGGCTTTCCTTAAAATATTATTACTTGTACTTTTAGCAGCAATAATTTCTTGATAATGTCCTAAAAGAAAATCTTTTTGAGTTTGTTCATTAAAAATTTCTTTTTCAAATAATTTTTTTGGAAAAAATGTTCTTGGGCAGTATTTAAAGCATAACGAACACTCTGGATCATAATCTATTAGTGTTGGTTTATTGTTTTTAATACCAATACGAGGACAGATTGAAAGACAAGCTCCACAATTTATACAATTGTTTTTGCTTATAACTAAATCGTATAAATCTTGAAATCCAAAAGACGAAATATCACATTGCAAATAATCGATCATTTGCTCTTTTGTTATCATTCTTCAACATTCACTAGATTTTTTTTAATAATTCTATTATTTTTAATAATATAGTTATCAGTCTTCTATATATTATATATGTAAACAAACATATAAATGTTCTATTTGCATATATAATTATTGGGTAAATAATATATGAAATATTATTAGGGCCTAAAACCTTAAGAGACAAATAATATGGGTATTTAAAAATTTAATATGCTTTCATTTTTATCTTTCTGATTTTTGTCGGGATCTTTGAATCTCCTAATTTACTTATTTTTTTTGTAAATGCTGTTATTTTTTCCGCAAATTTTTTTCCTTCACTTGCAGAGATTTGGTGAATCTCTAATCTCTCTTCTTCAATTCCAATCTTTCGCAATAGGGTTTTTAAATGATCCATTCTCAAATAAGCTTTTTCATTTCCACTAATATAATGACAATCACCTATATGACAACCGGAGATAAAAACTCCATCAGCACCATTTAAAAAAGCTCTTAAAATATAACTCTTAGACATTCCTCCAGAACACATTGTTCTGATAACTCTCACATTTGGAGGATATTGATAGCGACTGACACCTGCTAAATCTGCTCCAGCATAACTACACCAATTACAAAGAAATGCAACTATTTTAGGCTTACTCTCCTCAGTTAATGATTTTACCGCTTCATTAACCATTGGGTTAATCTGTTTACTTCCATAATGATTCATAATAATTGCAGATGTTGGACATTCGGCAAAGCACGTTCCACATCCTTTACAAACAGTCTTAATAACTTGAGCTTTTTTTATACTTTCTGTAAATAATCCCATAGGCTTAATAAAATCATATAATTGGATAGCATTATAAGGACAGATTTCAACACATTTTCCTCATCCTATACATTTTTTTTCATCTATATAAGAAGTAATGCCTTCGGTTTTTAACATATCTTTAGATAATATAGTTACGGCTCTTGATGCTGCTGAAATAGCTTGTGCGATACTCTCTTTTATATTTGCTGTTCCTCTTGCAGTTCCACATAAAAACACTCCATCTGTTGCAAAATCAGATGGTCTTAATTTAACATGAGCTTCTAAAAAGAAATTATCTTCATTTAAGGGAACTTTTAATATCTTGGCGAGATCAGAGTTTTCCTTGGGGGCAATAATCCCTGTACTTAATACAACTAAATCGGTATTAAATTTCAGCTCTCCAATATCGGATCTGCTTAATAAAACATTTAATGATTCATTTATTACCTTCACTTCCGGAGGTTTATCTTCATTGAATCTAAGAAAGATTATCCCTTTATCTCTAGCTAGATTATAGTATTTTTCTTTAAAGCCATAAGTCCTAATATCACGGAATAAAATAATAATGTTAATATCTGGATTAAGTTCCTTCGTTTTCAAGGCATTTTTTATTGCTTCAGAACAACATATTCTACTACAATAGGGATGCTCTTCATTTCTAGAGCCAACACATTGTATCATAACCATTGATCTTATGTTTTTTAGTTTCTTTTCATCGGTAAAAAGAATATTTTCAAGTTTTGATTGAATTATAATTCTATCATCTTGTCCAAACAAAAATTCATTATCTTCTGGCTGATATTCTTTTGCTCCAGTAGCCACAATAATAATCCCATGATTAAAACTTGTTTGTATTTTTTCTTTGCTATAAATAATATTAGTAGTAAAATTACCAATATATCCGCTAATAGAAGTAATTTGAGCATCTAGAAAAACATTTATTAATTTATGATTATCAGTTTTTTCAATTAATTCTTTTATAAATATTTGAACATCATCGCTCTCTAAAGAACTAAAAATATTATTTGAGTAACCACCTAATCTATTATTTTTCTCTACGAGATATACTTCATATCCTTGTTCTGCCAAATTCAATGCCGCAGTCATCCCAGCAACGCCCCCTCCTATTATTATACCCTTATGAGTAACTTTAACTTTCTGTTCCTCCAAAGGAATTAAATTTCGAACTTTAGCAACAGAAATTCTTACTAAGTCTTCAGCTTTTTCAGTTGCGGCTTCAGGTTCATGCATATGCACCCAAGAACATTGATCCCTAATATTTGCCAAATCAAATAAATATTTGTTTAAACCTGCTTCTCTAATAGTAGCTTGGAACAATGATTCGTGTGTTCTAGGTGTACACGACGCCACAACCACTCTATTTATATTATACTCTTTGATTTTCTCTTTAATGTTAACTTGAGTGTCTGCTGAGCATGTATATAAATTTCTTTCAGCATATACTACATCAGGTAAGGTTGCAGCATATTCAACAACTTCAGGAACGTTTACTACCCCTCCAATATTAATACCACAATGACAAATAAAAACACCAATTCTTGGAGGCTCATTACTTATATCCAATTCTTCAGGAAGTTCTTTTTCTCTAACTAAGGTATTTCTCACATCAGACAAAAGGACATTTACAGTCCCTGCTGCTGCACTAGCTTCAATAACAGTTTCTGGAATATCCTTTGGCTCTGAAAACATTCCACATACATATATTCCCTTTCTAGAAGTCTGGATGGAAAAAAAGGGATCTGTTTTACAGAAACCAAACTCATTCAATTTTATATTTAGCGTCCTAGCTAATTCTAGAGCACTATGGTGAGGTTTTGCTCCAACTGAGAGTACGACTAAATTAAAACTTTCTTCTATAATTTTTCCATTTTCAGTTTCATATTGTAAAATAAGGTCTTTAGTATCTGAAACCTCTTTAATAAAAGATATTCTACTTCGAATATACCTTATACCATATTCATCTTTAGCTCGTTCAATATATTTATCAAAATCTTTTCCACAAGCCCTTATATCCATCGAAAATATTGTTGGTTGAACAAGTTCCATATGCTCTTTTGCAATTACTGCTTCTTTTGTAGTATACATACAACATACAGAGGAACAATATTCTATTCCAATATGTCGATCTCTTGAGCCAATACATTGCAAAAATGCTATTTTTCTGGGAATTAATCCATCAGAAGGTCTGATTATCGTCCCAGAAAATGGGCCACTAGCACTTAGAATTCGTTCAAATTGAGTACTAGTTACAACATTGAAAAATTTCCCATAACCATAAGATTTAAGAGGTGTTGGATCGAACTCATCAAATCCAACAGCTAAAATAATCGCTCCAACATTAATCGTAATAATTTTATCCTCGAGAGTGTAATCTATGGCGTTTGCTTCACATCTACCTTCACATACTCCACATCCTATACATTTATCTTTATCAATAGAATAAACTAAAGGCACTGCTTGAGGAAATTTTACAGATATTGCCGATCTTGTTGAAAGCCCTTCATTGAATATATCAATTGCTTCTACTGGACAAACACGAGCGCATAAACCACACCCTGTACATTTTTTTTGATCTAAAAATAATGATTTCTGTTTTATATGTGCTGTAAAATTTCCCGCTTCTCCCTCTACTCTCTCAACAGAGGCATTTATTAAAATATTTATATTCTCATGACGTCCGGCAGCGACTAGTTTTGGAGCTAGTATGCAGATTGAACAATCATTTGTAGGAAAAGTTTTATCTAATTGAGACATAACCCCGCCTATACTCGTTGTGGATTCTACTATGTAGACTTTATAACCAGAATTCGCTAAGTCCATAGATGCTTGAATACCCCCTATACCACCTCCAATGACTAAAACAGCACCAACTTTTTCCATTTTCATTCCTCTTTAATTGATATGAATTTTGGATAGATATCAATAATTTTATCAAAATCAACTAATCCTCTTGATTTAAGACATATAATATGTTCTAATACTCTATTTGGTTCAACTCTGATTTCTTTTGAAATTTCAGGAACAGATTTACTTTTATTTTTTATTTTCAATAAAATTTTATTGCGAATATATTCATCATAAATTGCTTGATCTAAAATCTTATCAAATTCCTCTTCAGAAATCACTTCACCATATACATTTCCTTCTGTTATAATAGATCTCTTCCTTCCTATAAACACCCTTAATCTTATATCTGATAATGCTGATTTAATCACATTAAGTTCATCGGTTATATTTATTTTATATTTCTTATCTTTTATAGGGGAAGGACCTAAATCACGGATTTTTTCAGTAAATTCATTTACTACTTGAGCAAACCTATTTCCCTCTGATGCAGATACCCAATCTAATATTAATCTTTCTGAGAATCCGATGAGTTTTAATAATTTATTTAACACACCTATCTTTATCTCTGCTTCATAATTTCCGTTTATATAATGGCAATCTCCAAGATGGCAACCTAAAACCATAATGCCATCAATTCCTTTTAAAAATCCCTCAAGAATAAAAATAGGATCAATCCTTCCACTACACATTACTCTTATCACTCTAAGATTAGGAGCATATTGAATTCGACTCACTCCCGCAAGATCTGCCCCAGCATAGGAGCACCAATTACATAAAAAACCTAATATTTTAGGTTCATAATCCAATTAATATCCAACTCCACATGATAATATTTCTGATATTATTTGTTCATCTGTAAAATGATGAATAGTTATTGCTCCTACAGGACAACTTGCTCCACAAACACCACATGCCTTACAAAGTATTTTGTTTACTAAAATTTCCCCCTCTTGATTTTTAGATATTGCTGAAAATGGACAAATTTTTATACAGATTTTACATTTTATACATATCTCTGTATCAACTTCAGCAGTAGCTCCCTCAACTTCTAGATAATCCTTTGATAAAAATCGGCTTGCTCTCGATGCTGCTGCATATGCTTGAGTGATACTTTCACGTACATCAGCAGGCCAATGTGCTGAACCACATACAAATATTCCATCTGTAGCAAAATCTACGGGTCTTAATTTAACATGAGCTTCTAAAAAAAATTTATTATCTTGCTGAGGAATTTTTAACATTTTTGCAAGCTTAGTTGAATCCTCATGAGCTATAAGAGGTGTTGATAAAACCACAAGATCATAAGGTATATTAATTATTAGATTTCTTAATTCATTATAAACTTCAACAACACTATTTTTTACTAATGGAGGTTTTTCAGGTGAGTATTTTACAAATAAAATTGCCTTCTCTCTTGCTTTTCTATAGTAATCCTCGTAAGTTGTTCCTTGCGTCTGAATATCTCTGAATAATATTGTTATATTTGCATTAGGATTTATTTCTTTAATGAGCATAGCATTTTTTAAAGCAGTCATACAACAAATCTTTGAACAATATGGTCTTACATCATTTCGTGCTCCAACACATTGAATCATTACAATATTTTGGGCATTTACATTATTCTCTTTTAATAACTGCTCTAAGTCTAATTGAGAGATAACAGTTTTACCATTATAGCCAAATAGACCCTCAGGAATCAGGGCTTTAGCACCAGTTGCTATAATTATGATTCCAGTTTTTATTTTAGAAATTTGTTTATTTTTTTTAATAGTTGTTTCGAAATTTCCTATAAATCCCTCAACTTTAACTGGAATACTTGAGGTTATAACATTTATATTTCTATGGCTTTCTACCATATAAATTATTTCTAATAATTTTGAAGCGTCCACCTGAATGGGATACAACTTATTTAATAATTTTAAATTTCCACCTAATTCCGATTCCTTTTCTATAATAGTTGTTTGAAATCCCTGATTTGCCAAATTTAGAGCAGCATGTATGCCAGAAATGCCACCACCAATTATTAGAGCAGATGGATTAATGTCGACTTTTATTTTTTCTAAAGGTCTTAATAAAATTGCTTTACTCAAACCCATTCGAATTAAATCTTTTGCTTTTTCAGTTCCTTTTTCAGGTTCTTTCATATGAACCCAAGAGTCTTGGTCTCGAATATTTACCATTTCAAATAAATAAGGATTTAAACCTGCTTCTTGGCATGTATTTCTGAATAAAGATTCATGAGTTCGAGGAGTACAAGAAGCAACAATAACTCTATTCAAATTAAACTCTTTTATTTTATTTCTAATCTCTGATAACCCAACTTCGGAACATGTATAAATATTGTCTGCGGCATAAATTACATTAGGTAATGTCTTTACATACTCTGTTATGCTAGCAATATCTAATACTCCTCCTATATTTGTACCACAATGACAGATAAATACTCCAATTTTTATATCTTCCATAAAAATTACCTTTCAATTATTATTTCAGCTGCTCTTGCTGCAGCACTACTTGCATCTATAACTGACGTTGGGATATCCATGGGTTCCCTACATGCTCCGCATAAAAATATACCTTTTTTTGAAGTTATTTGAGGATGATAAGTTTCCCCCTTAAAGAAATTGTAATGATCAAGCTCAACTCCTAATACTTTTGCTAACTCTCCCGCATCTCTCTTAGGAACAATAGTATTTGCTAATATAACTATATCAAAAATTTCTTGTTTGATTTTAAACGTGTTTATATCTTCATAAATGACAATTGGGTTTTTCTCCTTATCTTCAATGATTTTAGCAACTTTTGCCTTAACGTAATTAAGATTGTAATCTCTAATTCCTCTTTTAATGTATTTTTGAAAATCTTTTCCTGGAGCCCTAAGATCTATATAAAAAATAGTGGATTTAAGTCCATTATCATGTTCATGAGCAATCATAGCTTCTTTTGTTGTATACATGCAACAACATGAAGAACAATAAGGATTATTTTTAATATCTCGAGATCCTACACAATTAATAAATGCTAATTTTTTAGGCTCTTTCTTATCTGATGGTCTAACTAAATGTCCACCTAAAGGACCTGAAGCGCAAATTAATCTTTCGAATTCTAATCCCGTTACAACATTATTAATCCTGCCATATCCTAAACGAGGTATTAAAGACACATCAAACATATCATATCCCGCTGCAATTATTATTGATCCTACAAAGAGTTCAATTTCTTTATCTTTTTGATCAAAATCTATAGCTTCTCTTTCACATACACTTTCACAAATTTTACAAGTTCCTTTTGTGAAAAAAAGACAATTTTCTTTATCAATTGTCATAATCGCGGGTACTCCTTGAACATAGTCGATATAAATTGCTTTTCGTTTCCTTAAATTCATGTCAAACTCATCATTTACCCTCATAGGACATTTTTCTACACATACACCACAATTTATACATCTATCTTCTTTTACATATCTAGCTTTCTTAAGTACTTTAACCTTGAAATTTCCAACATTACCAGATAGTTCTTTTACTTCTGATAATGTATGCAATGTAATTTTTGAATTATGTGAACATTCAGCAAGTTTCGGAGCTAATATGCATATAGAACAGTCATTAGTAGGAAAAGTTTTATCTAACTGAGCCATTCTTCCTCCTATACATGCATTTTTTTCAACTAATTCTACATTTACTCCTCTTTCAGCTAAATCTAAGGATGCCTGAATTCCTGCTATTCCTCCACCAATAATTAAAACAGCACCGGTCTTTTCCATTAATCCATCTCCATTTTTAAGCATAAATTTAATATTTCTTCTATTTTTTTCAATATAAGTCAACCAACTGATTAAAAAAAATTTAATAAAGAAATAGGAATTTTCCCATAAAACTTGCTAGATCCATTACTTTTATTTTATTTTTTAACTCTTCGTGATCCTCATTTGAATAAAGTTCATTAAGATAACATTTGAAATGCGTTAAGCACTTTGGACAAGGAACAATTAAATATTCTGCTCCTGTATTTATTGCTTCTTTAATACGGTTTTTCCTTAATAAACGAGAATATTCATTGCAGTTCATAAATCCTACAACACCGCAACAATTGGCATCATCTTTGATATTATCCATTTCAATTAATTCAACCCCAGGAATCATTTTAATTAGTTCTCTTGGTGCGTCGTATAATTTACCACCTAAACGCCCTATACGGCAAGAATCGTGATATGTAACTTTAATTTTTTTTCCCTGTGGAAATCTTACATTTTCGAGAATATTTTCTTGTAAAAAGTATTCTGAAAAATGCAGTATTTCAAAATTAAAATCTTTAATTACTTTTGGGTAATCATATTTCCAAGTTCTATATCCTTCAGCGCATCCAATTATAATCTTTTTAACTCCGGCATCTTTATAAAGTTGAACATTGTATTCTGCCAACTTTTTAAAAGTTTCGATATCCCCTCTTCCCCAAAGCGTGTCATGACCGCAACATTTTTCATTTAATACAACCGGAATTTTATCTGCTTCATTTAATAAGCTTAATATAGTTTTTGCGGTGTTGGTATACTTAATTTCAAATTTATAAAGCATTTCTTCCATTAAGGGCAAGCATCCTACAAAGTAGGCAATTTCACCGGACTCACTTATTTTAATTTGAGTTCCTTTTAAAAAATCTAATTTATCTGGATGGATAGATTTATCCGCCTGAATTTTTGGAATTATATCGAAAATTCCATCATGAGTTTCACATTGAGTCATTTTTGTTTTTTCTGTTTCATTGTGAAAAGATGCCTTTCGCAATTCTAAAATTAAATCAGGAATTCTTACACCTGCATTCTCTTGAGTCATTGGGCAATAAATTGTACATTGACCACACGTAAGGCAATTCCATATATTATGATTTTTTAAAACGTCTTCTATTGGTGAGAAAATTAAATCTGTTACTAAACTTCGGGGAGAAAAGATGTCTAGATGAGATAATGGACACACAGTATCACAGCGATTGCAGCTATAACAATAATTTGCCATGCCGATTACATTTTCTATTATTTCTCCTGAAATAAGATTATTTGATATATCAATAGATTTCATGTTCGGAATAGAAACAAACAAATTAGCAATTATTTATCATCATAAAATTCAAAAAATCCACATTTAGAACATTGAAAACCGCTAAAAGAGGATGTACGTCTATAAATATAATCACTACATTCTAAAGTTGAACCACAGTTAGGACATATTTCTTCATTTTTGATATCTTTATTTTTTTTCTCTTCATTTTTGATATCTTCATTTTTTTTCTCTTTTATTAACATGAATCCCTCCATATACTTTTTCAACTTTCAGTTTTCTAGTGTATTAAACTCAAAAATAGTATTGATATTTTTTTATAAAAAATTTTCTAAAAATATTAATCACTATGACAAGAATAGTAATCATAATATAAAAGTTTTCACTCTTTATGCAGAAACTCAAACCTTTAATATAGAGATTACTATATCATCATTTCCAATATCGGAGACTTTTGATTAATTAATAAATCAAATCCCCCATTATGATAATATAAATGATCAGAATAAGAAATTTATTTCCTTATTTATAAATCTTTTTAATAATTTTTTTAATATGTTTGAATAAAGATAAATCTGTTTTTCACTTTAAATTAAATCGTTAGCAAAAATTTCTATTACATACAACCACTCTTATTTTTTCTTTTAAAAAATTTACTTTTAAAATTTTCAATTAAAATAAGCTAATGCGCAACACAGGATATGCAAGGGTCAAATGCTCGAATAACTGTCTGAATTTTTTTTTTAACTAAATTTATATCTCCAGTTTTATTGTATAATTCTTGAGCAAATTTTGTTATAATATCATTAATTATTGAAATGTTAATTTCAGTAGGGATGAAGATTTTTGCTTTTTTAATCAAACTATTATCATCTACGTAATAATGATGTAGTAACATACCTCTTGGTGCTTCAATAACTCCTACGCCCTCCGAATTTTTCAAAGAGGTAAGAGATGGGAGGATTATCCTCCTATTTAACACAGGCTCATCTAAAATTTTCAATCCTTGTTGAGATTCAAAGTACATTTCTAATAACCTAAGAAAGTTAGCGAATAAAACCCCATTTTGCCAAGATTTATCAAAATATTCAAGATATGTATTGATATTATCAATTTCATAATTTTCGGTAATTTTATATCGGGAAATAGGACCAACTAAAAATCTTTTACTTTTATCAAAATGGAAATCAATTCCTCTAAGATTGATATCCTTTTCAAAATAGGAAGAATAGTTTTTTTCTGCGAATTCGATTGAATTTCTTTCATTTTCTTTAATTTTTAAGGTCCCCCTGTATCTATCAAAATTATCGAAGTTATTTAAACCCAAATACATTACATTTGGGAGATCATATTCTTTGGGAGGAACATGATTGGAAAATACATCAATAAATTTCTCAATTATCCATTCCAAATTGATTATAGCCCTTTGAAAATATTTTCGCGCTATAGAAATATTTTTTCGAGAAGGTAAATAAATAAGTCCTCCTGGAATTGGAGTAATTAAATGAACAGATCTTCCGCCAAAAATTCTTTCGATCTCGTTGCCTATTTTAATTAATTCATATACATTTGTCGTTAATTGAGAGTCATATCTGATCAATTCGTACGGAGAGAATGGTTTTTGACTAATCTCAAAAATTTGAAAAAGATCCGGTAAGGATTGGAAGAAAAAATGCATAGTATGTGATTTAATTAATTCTCCAAATAGTAATAGATACCTTAAAAGAATAGATTGTTCTGGTACAGCTATTTCAAACATATTTTCTATTGCTTTACAGCTAGCAATTGTTTGAGATGCATAACATAAACCACATATCCGAGATACAATTTTAGGAACGTCGTTTAGTTTTTTTCCAATTAAAAAGCTTTCAAATCCTCGATTTGATCCAATTTCGAAATCAACACTTGAGATTTCATCGTTCTGAACTAAAATCTTTACAGTTCCGTGGCCCTCAACACGAGTACATACATCCACTATTTTTAACAGTACTATCACCTTCTTAATTTTGGTTTTGAAAAACGATAAAATATTCCTTCATAATTTTTTAAGTCCTCAGAAAGACTAACCAAACTTAAAAAATTGATGATATTTGATGTAAAATCTTTTGAAACAGGACCCATACAACCTTCACATGGAAGTCCGAGTTTTATACATTTACTCTCGCATCCTTCTCGAGTTATCGGTCCCAAACATAGAATGCCTCTTTTCAAAAAACAATCTAAATTTTCTTCACCAAGAACAATTTCATCAGGATTAGGATTAATTTTAATTATATCTGCATCTAAATTCTCCTCCATATTTCCTCTTAATGGACAACTAGAGCATAAAACTTTTTCAGATAGGATTGTATCTTTATTTTCTATTAATCTAATCAAAATATTTCCTAATAATTTAGAGGGGGGAGGACATCCGGGAATAATTCCGTCAATTTCAATATAAGTTGAGATTGGTTTTATATTTCTTGAATTCGAAAGGCTCAAAATCCCTCCATAAGCTGCACATGTTCCAAGGGCATACACTTTTTTAGCATGTTTTCTAACTTCTTTGAGGAGACCAATTTCCGAATCTTCAGAAATACAACCTTCTACTAAAGCAATATCACAATCTTCAATTTTTTCTACATCTAAGATAAATGGAAAATGAATTATTTTTGTTCTTTCAAGGAATTGAGGAAAAATATCTAAGGAGATTAATGTTGAGATACAACCGCTGCACGATGTTAAAGAAATTATAATAATTCTAGGCTTCAAATTTGATCTCCTCCATCAAATGGTTATAGAATTTATTAACAATTTCAGCAAATTTACTGCCCTCAACAGCGTTCATATGCTCAAGAATAACACGATTACTGTATTTTGGACCTAAAATCTTTTTTAATAATTTGATTTTATTATTAATTCTTTCTACTCCATCAATATATCGACATGCGTTCTCATTACATCCAATAACCATAACTCCATCAAATCCACGCTCAAATGATTTAATTATAAAATTCGTATCAACACGACCAGTACATGGAACTCGCACGATGAAAATATTTGGATTATACGAAATTTTTTTAAGGCCAGCATCATCAGCTGCTGCATATCCACAAGAACCACAACAAAACGCGATAATTTTCGGACTTTTCTTATACTTTGAAAGCACTTCAATTGTCTTAAGAAACTTTTCAGAAGTGTCTATATTCAAATCTATTGCATTTGTAGGACACACACTTACACATGTTCCACATCCTTTACATTTGAATTTATCAATGCTAATTTTATCAGATTCGATTGTTATTGCATTATATGGACAAATTTTAGAACATAAGCCACATAAGCCACATTTTTCCTCATTTATTTCTATTCCACTAAACTCTGCTATTAAGTAATCCTGTGAAAGTAATGAAATCACTTTTAAAGCGACATTATTAGCTGTAGAAATTGTGGAATTATAATCTAAAGGGCCAAAAATAGTTCCAACCCCATATATTCCTGAAGCTAAGGTTTCTTCACTCATAAAGCCATAATCATCCAAGGTAAAATCCATAGTCTTTCTAAATGCTTTTAAGTCTTTATTTGGAACTATTGCTAGATTTAATATGATCAAATCGCTCGGATATTCCATTGAATCAGCAATAATCCGCTT
>JAHQWI010000091.1 GCA_029856085.1 Promethearchaeia archaeon
GTCTATATGATCCTCATAACGGGCATCAAATATACAAAAAACTCCGTCAGAATTTGTTACATCAAAATTTTTATAGAGAAAATTCTTTAGTATTACTCCGTTAGAGAATCTATATACTTTTTCATCATAATCATCTTTAAGTTTCTCAAGTTTATACTCATTATTAATATCTGAAAGTATTTGTAAGCCTGGACTCCAGAATTCGTTTTCTGATATTACAGTTAATTTTAACAAGTTTTCTAAATTCACTCCTTGTTTCTTTCTTTTCTCTAATATTAAATTCAGTTCATCTAATAGATCTTTTTTCACTATTTCCTCTTCTTCTTGCTTACTTTGAGAAATATAATGATATGCGATTAATGTAAATGCATCCTCAACGTTTTCCCCCGTTAGGGCGCTTGTTTCGATGTAAGAAGCCTTAATATTAGATATTTTGGATAATTCGTTTACTAAATTTACTCCATCTTGATATTCAACTACTCTTTGTTCCAATAAATCTTTTTTGTTCCCTATAATTATCATAGGGATTTCTCTACCCTGAATAAAATTCTCTAGTTCTTCATACCACACTTTTATATTATCAAACGATTTTTTATTTGTAAGATCAAATACAATAAATGCTGCTTGCGCACCTAAATAATAGGTTTGCCGGAATCGTTTGAAGTATATTTGGGCTCCCACGTCCCAGAGGGAATAAACTATATTATTGCCATAAAATTCTATGTTATGGCTTAAAATATTCAACCCAATCGTAGCACGATAGTCATGGGAGAATCTATTTTCCACAAACCTTCTTACTAAAGATGTTTTACCTACTTCATGATCCCCAATAATAACAAACTTAAATCGATAGGTACCACCTTGGTCTAACCTCATCTGATAAATTTGATTTTTTACCCTTTCTTTGGTTGCAGAAACATCGGTTTCATATTCGAAATGAGGAATCGTCATTTGAATGCTATCACCTTCCTCTGCATTGAGTATTTGCACCGTTTTTTCTGCAAGCAGATATGCATAAGGCGAAGCTTTATCAACAGATGCCATATTATTAAGGACAACGCTTAATGTTCTCCTTTCATCCAAAGAAATAAATAAAAGTCTATAAAATTCTGTATCAAAGCTGGCTGTCCCAAACTCTCTGAAAGCAAATTCATCACGAATCCTTTCCAATATCGGGTTTATAATTGATGTCAAAACTGATACTATTTCCATATCAATGTCTTTTCTTTTTTCACCAGCTATGACTAGACCTTGATGATCGCTTACAATAACAGCTTCAACATCTTTATTAATTTCTAGAAAGACATTAAATAATTCTACAAAAAGCTCATTTCTATTTATAGACAATAATTATTCTACCAATATTCAATTTTTTTGGTGAAAAATCTATTCTTAACCTTATAATAACAGAAGTTTTATTTATTATTTTTTAAAACTAAATTTCTAAAGCAATATTCTTATAAGTATCAAGTCTATAATTTTAATATATAAAACCTATAGGTTATGAAAAATAGTTAATTAGGAAGTTAGCAAAAGATCCATTATGCCTTCTTGTATAATTTGCCATTTACAGATAGATGAGAGCAAGGATTCGTTTTATGAGTGCGAAAATGAACACCCAGTTCATGATAAATGTCTAGCAGATTGGTTATTGCATTCACAAAACTGTCCATTATGCAGTGATCCTTATTCTCCGAGTGTGTTATCTAAATTTAAGGGGTTTATAGAAGAAAAAGAAAAGGAAAAGCAAGAAGCCTTAGAAGAGGAATTAAGAAAAGAAGCGATGAAGAAAATGGAAAAGGTAACAAATAATATCATTTTCCTTAAATTTATTGAAACTATTGAATCTCTCATCGAAGATAAAAATTATGCGGATGCTATAGACTTACTTATAGAATCCTATAATGAAACCTCCTTTGATGATCAAAATTTAAGAGTTCTTTTTATACTTGGAAAGGCAAACTACCTAAGAGGGAGATATGATTTAGCAATTAATTTCTTGTTTAAATTAGTTAAACTAAAATTTGATTATCCCGATGGCTTTCTGTTTCTTGGGAAATCCTACGAGGCACTTGGGATGAAAGATAAAGCAGAATGGGCATATCAAAGAATTAAGTAGTAATCTAATCCTCTTTTACTCTTATTAAATCAACATCTACCTCAACATTAAAGTCTTGAGAATGATTTGTAGGGCCGTACCCATGTCCAATATTTAGGCTATCAGCTTTTTGAATTGCCGCTGTTAAATAGGCTTTTGCAATATGAACAGCCTTTTTAATTTTTTTACCCTTAGCTAATTCAGCAGCTATAGCAGAAGCAAATGTACAACCAGTACCATGTGTATTTTTAGTTTCAATACGAGGTGCATGAAATTCTATGAATTTGTTCCCATCATAAAGTAAATCAATTGCATTTTCTGGATCTGGTAAATGTCCACCTTTAATAATCACATGTTTGGGTCCTTTTTCATGAATTTTTTTCGCCGCTTCCCGAGCGTCTGCTAAACTATTTATATCGATATCTGCTATCGCTTGAGCTTCATAATGATTAGGTGTTAGAACATATGCCAATGGAATTAATTCTGAAATGAGTGTAGTATTAGCCTCAGGTTTCAATAATGGATCGCCACTTTTTGCAATCATTACAGGATCAATTACTAAGAACCCTACATTATACTTACGAGCACGATCAGCTACAATTTGAATAATTTCTGCGTTTGCTAACATCCCTGTCTTCCAAGCATCTGCACCTATATCAGACATTACAGAATCAATCTGTTTCCCTACAAAACTAGGATTTATTTCATATATTCCCTGAACTCCAATCGTATTTTGTGCTGTAAGTGCTGTAATTGCACTCATTCCAAATACTCCAAGAGCAGAAAAGGTTTTTAAATCCGCTTGAATTCCTGCGCCTCCACCAGAATCAGATCCCGCAATAGTTAATACTTTTTTCATTTTCCTTAGTAAATTATATCTTAATTTTATAAAAAATTTCTTATAGCTTTAACGAATTTTTAACGGTGCACGAGTTTTCGAACAGAGTGTACGAAAAATTTTATGACGTTCAAATCTCTGAACAGAGTGTTCAAAAAATAGGATTATATTCCATAGAAATAACTAATTATTTAACAATTATTTAAATTATAATAGCGAAACTAACATGAAATCAAATACAAAATCAAAAATAATAATTTTAATCTGTTTTGGAATCCTTTTCGCTATCCTACTAATGATTGCTGTTAATCCAAGCAATAGCAAAGTAATTACTTTTGATAAAGAAAAACTAAAAATCTCAGCAGTATCGGGAAAAATTCATATTGATGATGACAATCCAAGTATTAATTGGACTGTTGCTAAAAAAGATGGAATATGTACGGGGAATGGCACTTATTCTGTTCCTTATATTATTGAATATTTAGAAATAGATGGTGAAGGCTCGGGAAGTTGCATCTTGATTGAAAATTCCGAGGTGTATTTTCGGATTGAAGATTGTTCTCTATATAATGCGGAATGGGGATCAGATGCTGGAATCAGCTTATTGAATGTTAATAATTCCCAATTGATTGGTAATGATTGTTCATATAGTCAGCTGGGGATAGTATTAGGCGATGGTTGGGGTGGTGGGGGTTGTTATAACAACACAATAACTGGAAATATCGTAAATAACAATCGGGGTGGGATATATTTATTTGATAGTTATAATAACACCATCTCGAGCAACACTGCAAATAACAATACATGGAGTGGGATATATTTAATAGGCAGTAATTACACTGTCGTCTCGGGAAACACTATGAACGATAATAACATGTGTGGGATAAACATAGGAGGTGGTCGTAATAACTTTATCGTCTCGGGAAACACTATGAACGATAATAACATGCATGGGTTATGGATGCATGAAAGTTTTAATAATACCATCTCGGGTAATATTATGAATAACAATAATTGGAGTGGGATAATTTTAGTAGATAGTAATTATAACATCATATCAGGAAACACCGCAACTAATAATAACGAATGTGGGATATTTCTTTTCCAAAGCAATTATAACACAATTTCAGGAAACACCGCAAATTACAACCAGTGGGGGATATTTCTTTATAATAATGGTTATAACATCGTTTCGGGAAATAATTTAAAAGGAAATGATGAATGCATCGTTGAAGTGAATTGCCAAGGAAATGTAATTCAAGATAATGATTGTCCAGATAGGGAAATAAAATACTTGCCAATTATTCTCATTATTTCTACGACAATTGTTGGAGTTTCTGTTTTTATTGTATATAAAAATCGGAAAAAGTTTAGAAAACCACAACAGGACTTAGAATTCTTATGACACCAGGAGGGAGAAAGTATAAAAAGGAAGGACTTGCAATAACATCTATATCATCGAAATCAAAAAATGAAACATTACTTGCCATGACAGATCCTGATATAAAAGCAAAAAATATTAAAGATAATCGGGATAAGGTATTGCAAGGTAAGACTCTCCAAGTCTATTGGTATATTATGACTCATCATCACGCGGGAGTAAGGGAAATTCAGAAGGCATTAAAAATGGTGTCGTCTGGAACTGTAGCTTATCAACTAAATAAATTATTGAAGGTAGGGATTATTACAAAAAATGATGAAAATGGTAAATATTATATAAAGGAAGATGTAAAAAAGGGTGTATTAGGATTTTATTTTCGTTTAGGATCTCTTATGGTTCCCCGATATTCTATTTATTTGGTTGTTAATATTCTGGGTGTTTTAGGATATGTATTTCTTGCGTGGAAATATGGTGACATGTTTATTAAGAATCCAGGGAGTCTACTATTTCTATTTTTTATAATTTTTTGCACTTGCGTATTTATTTATGAATCGATAAAAATTTGGGAACGAAAACCTACCTAATTAGCATAAAGATAAGTAGTTGATAATAATTAATATCGGATCGGATATTCGACTTATAAAGTAGAATTTCTTTTACTTTCTAAAGCATCTTTTAATAGTTTTATCGCACAGAATTCTCCACACATACTACATACCTCTTCATCATCTTCAGCACAACCATTTCGGTAATGAATCTCTTTGGCTAATTCGGGGTCAATTGCTTGTTCGATCATGCCTTCCCAGTTCAATTCTTTCCTTGCAATATCCATTTTATAATCCCAGTCTGAAGCTCGTTTACCATAGCGCGCGATATTAACAGCGTGAGCAGCAATTTTAGATGAGATAACACCTCTTTTGACATCATCCTTTGTAGGTAACCCTAAATGTTCAGAGGGAGTCACATAACACAAATAATCAGCCCCTGCTAAACCAGCAAGTACTCCCCCTATAGCACCAACTATATCATCATATCCAGGGGCAATATCAGTAACAAGTGGGCCTAGTACATAAAATGGTGCTTCATCGCATAATGATTTCTGCATTTTGATATTTCGTTCAACTTCATTTGCGGGAATGTGACCTGGCCCTTCAACCATGACTTGGACATCTGCAGCCCATGCTCGCTTTACTAATTTAGAAATTTCAAGTAGTTCTTGAACCTGGGCAAAATCAGTAGAATCAAAAATACTCCCTGGTCGCATCCCATCTCCAAGAGAAAGAGTGAAATCAAATTCTTGCGCCATCTCAAGCAGATAATCGTATCTTCTGTTGAAAGGATTTTCCTCATTATTTTCTAAAATCCATGATGCTAGGAATGTTCCACCTCTAGAAACAACACCCATTAATCTTGGATGTTTAATTAGATGGTTAACTATTTCTTGAGTTACTCCGACGTGAATAGTGAAGAAATCGACACCTTCCTTTGCTTGTTCTTCCACTACATTGAACATGTCATCCTCATCCATATGGATAATAGCTCCTTTATTCTCAAGAGCTCTTAGTGCTGTTTGATAGATAGGGACTGTACCTAATGGGACTTTAGCTTCATCAAGAATTCTTTTCCTAATCGTAACGAGATCGGCTTCGGTAATACCAGTGCTTAAATCCATAACGGTATCTGCCCCAAATTGAACAGCAATTTTAGCTTTTTCTACTTCTTCATCGATATTGCAATGGGTTTTTGAT
>JAHQWI010000092.1 GCA_029856085.1 Promethearchaeia archaeon
TATAGAAGAATTGAGTTTAGTATAAATAAATTAAGATTTTAAGTTAAAAAAAACAAAATTTAGACTTCTTAAAAAACAAGGTGAAAGCTTCTTTTTCTTAATATCTCTAAATACTAAGTATTTCTTTCATCAGTGAAGATATTTTTTGATAGTCAAATACTGATACATTTGCTGTTCTCTTGAATGCCTTTATTTGATCGGTGTAATGTGCTTCAAAATGATTTAGAAGATAGATTAATCGTTCTTTTAAACTTTGGTGAGCCGGTTTAGATAGAAATAAGGCTAACTTAACATCTTTACCATATGCTGCATGTATGTATAAACCTTTATAACTAATTTCTTTCATGGATGTAGTTCCACCTATTTCTGATACAAAAGAATCCATTGCTGATAAGAATCCTGATATTAGTTCTTTATCTACTGGATAATCTTCGCTTGAATGTGAGATCATAGTAACTCCTGAGTCAGGATCGATTACTAAAAGACTCCTGAAAATATTCTTGAATTTTGGTTTTATAGCTATTGAATGGTCTTCCGTCAATAATATTTCTTTCGGTAAAAGCTCATACATGGAGTAAGATTTGGGTTTATACGCTTCACTTTCTTTGAAATAGTAATTAGAAATTTTAGTTAATCGCGATTGAGTTCTAATTGGTTCATGTGGAAGTTTTTGAATATACTCGTCTCTTAAATTTACATCATGATCTTTAGACTTCTTTCCTTTAAATATTCCGAGTATTTTTTGATGAATCGGGTCAATTATATAAAACCATGCTCGCAATTTTTGCATATCCGAAATTAATCTTTCTAAACCTATATTACTGACAGAACTTGGCGTTGTAACGAAAACAGTCCATAAAGCTATTTTTGATGCTTCACTTATCTTGTAAAACGTATCTTTATAATTCTCTTCCGTCATCTCCTCTCCAGTTCTAACAAAAACAGCCTCAGTTCTTAATAATGGTTTTTTCTTAATTAGATACAGATCTAATCCATAATCTTTGATTGAAGAAGTATTATATACACTAATCCCCCAATCTGCCCCTTGATCTGCGAATATATCTATTAACTCTTGCTTAGAGATAAAATCAAATCTTGTTAGATAATCGCATAACTTCTCATCATGGATGATCGTGGTTCCTATATATGTTAAAGGTGTGCTGTATTTTTTCTGTAAATCTGGATTTTTTTGATACTTTCTAAATAAATAGATAGCTATATAATCAAGCAACTCTAATTTTGTTAAGGATTCATCATCTGGAGTAGGAATATCATTCTTGTTCATAAAATCATATATTTCTTTAAATCTACTTCTTACTATTAAACAATTTAGGCATAAGATTCCAAACTTACCTTCATTTTCTTTTCGAATGGTTTCTAGTATTTTTGTTGAAGAGGTCAAAGTTTCAGAATTCATATTGGTATTTAGATCATTTTGGTTTTAAAATATTGTTATAATAATTCGTAGATTTGTTCTTCTAATTTATTTTACTTTAAAAAGGCGGTATGCATCTCTAAACCTTAGAAATGCCGTTAGTAATACCAAAGATGAAAAAATCCACAATATAATACCTCTCCAGGGGATTAAAATCGTTGTGAGGAATAAGAATATTAGAGTTTCAGAGCGTTCCATAAGGCTATGATTGTAATAAATAACTTTTTCTTTGGTTCCTAAGTTTTCTTTCTTAACTATACCCCCAATTAATAAGAAAATAGTAATACATAACACAATTGCTCCAAGAGAAAAAATACCTGGCCACATTAAAATTAAAGGATCAGTTGAAATTATTGATATAATAATAGATACTTCAACAGTTCTATCACTAAAAATATCAAATATCCCCCCAAAAGATGTTGGACCTTCTAATCGTGCTATAGCGCCGTCCAGAACATCTAAAAAGAATGAAACACACATTAAAACCGCTGAACATATAATCAATTCTAATTTCCAAATTAATATTCCACTTAAGAAAATAGATAAGGCACTTAACAGACCTGTAATTAATGCTGTAAGAGTAATTTGATTTGCTGAAATCTTTTCTAAAAATAATTTTTTAGCAAATTTCTCAAAGAATTTGTTTAACTTGGGTTTAGAAAGCCATTTATCAATCATAAAGCCAAGTATTTTATATATGGCTTAAAATTTAAAAATTAGGAAAAGGAATAAGAGTTTCTATAATCTTCTAGTTATAATTGAGTAAATTTGCTCGCCTGTAAATCCTTTAATATCAATCGCTGAGCATCTACAATTGCCCGAACAAGCACCACATCCTTTACATAATGCTTCATTAATTTTAGCTATAGTACCAAATCTTTTATCATCAACAAGTTCAATTGCTCCATAAGCACAATTTTCTACACACATTCCACAGCCAATACAACGCTCTGGACGAACTACTGCAAAAAATGGTTCAATTTCAACTTCACCTTTAGCCATTAAACCAGCAGCACTTGAAGCTGCTCCTTTAGCTTGAGCAACTGCATCAGGAATATCCTTTGGGCCTTGAGCAACACCCGCGATGAAAATACCCTCTGTTAAAGTATCTACAGGTCTTAATTTTGGATGTGCTTCTAAAAAAAATCCATCAGCTGATCTTTGAATTCTTAGTAGAGAAGTTATTACATCTGCATCTGCTCGAGGCTCTAAACCACAAGATAAAATAAACAAATCTACTGTTAATTCAACTGGTTGTTGAAGTAATGTATCCTCAGCTCTTATGATAACATTGTGATTATCATCTTCGGTTACTTCTGCTATTCTCCCTCTCACATAATTGATTCCGTAGTTTCGTCCTGCGGATTCGTAAAATTCCTCATAACCTTTTCCAAAAGCTCGAATATCCATATAAAAAATATAAATATCTGCATCTGGATGCTTTTCCTTATATTGTCTAGCTTGCTTGGTTGCGTACATACAACAAACTCTTGAGCAATATTGATTTCCTCCTTCTCTGAAATTTCTACTTCCCACACATTGAAGAAAGGCAATGCTATGGGGTTCTTTAAGATCCGAAGGTCTAACAGGCTTTCCTATAACTGGTCCAAAAGAACTTAATAAACGTTCCATTTGAAATCCAGTAATAACATTAGGATACCTTCCATATCCATATTGTTTGAGTTCAGTTGGATCATATAAATCCCACCCAGTTGCTACTATTATTGTGCCTACTTTTACTTTTAGATATTCAGGTTCATCATCAAATTTAATTGCTTCAGGCTCACAGACATCGATTCTCTCACAAATTCCACATTTGATGCAATTATCCATATCTATTGTATATTGTCCCGGGACCGCTTGGGGAAATGGGACATAAATTGCTTTTCTTGTAGCTAAACCTAATTCAAACTCATTTCCAACAGTAATAGGGCAAGAATCAACACAGATTCCACAAGCAGTACATTTCACTTGATCTACATAATGAGGTTTTTTCAGAATGGTTACATCAAAATTTCCTATATATCCAGTTACTTCTACTACCTCTGAATAAGTTAAAAGTTCAATATTTTTTTCACGTGATACTTCTGACATTTTAGGAGTAAGGATACAGCTTGAACAGTCCATAGTTGGGAAAGTTTTATCAAGTTGAGCCATATGGCCACCAATAGTTGGTGTTTTTTCAACTAAATACACTTTATAACCCTCTGTAGCAAGATCTAAAGCAGCATTCATCCCTGCAATTCCTCCTCCGATGATTAAACACGAGGGTTCTACACTTACCTTTTGTACTTCTAATGGTACTAATTCTCTTGATTTTGCTACAGCCATCCTTATATGATCTTTAGCAGTTTCATAAGCTCCTTCTGGCTCTTTCATATGAACCCATGTTGAGTGCTCTCTAATATTCGCCATTTCAAAAAGGAACTGATTTAATCCTGCTTCTTTACAGGCAATTCTAAAAGTTGGTTCATGCATTCTTGGAGAACATGCTGCAACAATCACTCTATTAACTAATCCCGCTTCAATGTCTTCTTTAATCATTTTCTGACCTACATCAGAACAAAAAAACTTATATTCTCTTGCTATTTCGACATTTGGAAGAGTCTCCGCATATTCTATTAAATCTGGAACTGAAACTACACCACCTATATTAATTCCGCAGTGGCATACATATACTCCTATTCTAGGTCTTTCATTCCCTGTGATTTCAATTTCTTTTTTAATTTCTGTCAATTTATTCTTTCACCTATATTAATTGTTCTTTAACCATACTTAAGAATGGATCTATAGGGATAAATGGAGAAACACCAGATAATTCATGGTTTTTAATTAAACCCAATGAGTTAGGATCCATCCCAAATGCAACCCCTAAGAGTTGAGTTATATATATTACAGGGATATGAAAGGGTTCTCCAATTACATCACCATAAAAATTATTTACCTCTACTTGACCTAAATCGAGCTGGAGATGACAGAAGGGGCAACAATTAATTATAATATCAACTCCTACATCTCTCATATTAACTAGCTTTTCTCTAGTAAAATCAGCTGCGACTTCTTTAACAGCTGTTCTAACAGCTCCACCCGCACCGCAACACATATATTTATCTTTATAATCAATGCTTTTAGCTCCAGTAATTTCGACAATTTCATCAAGAAATCTAGGTGCTTCATATTCACCATTCCATGGTCGTTTATCACTTGGTTTTACAATATGGCATCCATAATGAACACCTACTTTTAAATCTGAAAATTTTAACTTTATTTGATCTTTTAAATAATCTAGTCCCATATCAAGATATAAGGCTTGAACGATGTGTTTTGGTTCTAAATTCCCTTTATATTCACGATTAACTTTGGCAAGATGTTTATTAACTTCTTTTTTCAATTCGAACTCATGTTCAAGTTCATACCATGCATCTCTTAGAGTTCCATAGCAACCGTTGCAACCAGTAATGGGATTTACTCCTATTTCTTCTGCAATAGCAATATTTCTAGCAGCAATTACGAGCCAAGTTGGAATATGGAATGCCCTAAAAACGCCTGGAGCAGGACAGCATGAAGCACCTGGTAAATCTAAAAGCTCAGCACCAAGGTGATCAAATACACTTCTAATTGAAGCTTCAATCATAGGATAACGGTTAGGAATTACACATCCTAAAAAAAAACCATATCGCCATTTATATTCTTCACTCATATCTATTCCTCCTTATTTTTTTCTTCTGCTTTTGCTCGCTCTTCTTTTAATTTGGCGGCATTATCCAATAATTCTCTAAAACCCACTTCTTTCATTAATTCTTGACATTCTTTTACAGCTTCAGGATAAGAGTGGACAGTTGGGGGTAAAGGTGGTAATCCATAAGATTCTCTTAGATCTCTCCATTTTTTATTTGCTTCTCCATTTGCAGGAACGCCATGTCCAGTCGCATAAAAAATATTATTGGCTAACCCGAAATGACTGTCTAAAATATATCCTTCTTCAACTGCGATATTTCTAAGCTTAATAATCATGTCAGTGACAGGAATATCTCTCGGACAGCGCTCATAGCAATAATAACAAGTCGAACATAACCAAATATCAATATCCGATAAAACAGATTCGTCACCTGTTAATGCACGACGGAGTGCAGAACGAGTTCTATATGCTGTACGACGTCCACTTGGACAACTTCCAGTGCACGTTCCACAATTTATACATGCCCTTAATTTCTCTAAACCAGCATCAACAAATTTTTGCGCAATTCTTGAACTTGTGGACTTGTAAACTTTTCTTTTAATATACTTTTCTACATTATCGCTCATAATTATCTCGAATCTCGTTTATAATTTTAAAAAGTAGATTTACGGTTTTGTAAAAAAACAAGGTATTTACTTACTGTGTTTGATCAAACAAAATCATTGATAATCTTATGAAGGTAAAAGTATTTTTCTTAAAAAAATTTGTTATCGATACTTAATAACTAAATTTATTTTAACAGTTATTTGTTATATTATACATTTTTATAAGGAAAAGTAAATTTGTTAAAATGTTAGGTTAGATTGTTTTTCTTATGAATTTAATTATATAATCTATATAATTCGTCTAAAT
>JAHQWI010000093.1 GCA_029856085.1 Promethearchaeia archaeon
ACCATATGCCGAAATCTGTGATAATGAAGGTTTTTCTGAAATTATGATTGAAATTCCAGGAATGGATGAATCTAATGTCAATATTAGATTTGAAAATAAGGGAAGAAAATTAATATTTACAGCAGAAAATGAAAAGCGTAGGTTTATGAAGGCTGTAAATTTACCTTTTAAGTCTTCAGAAACGGAATATGAAATAGAAGTAAATAATGGCATAGCAATAATACAGGTAAGCGAAGCAGTTAAATAATTTTTTATTATTATTATATTTAAAGTAGAGATAAAATCATAAAATAAAATGATGAAAAACGTATGAGCGAAATAACTCACGAATATAGGGGAAGTGGAAGAAAAGTAAGAATTAAAGATGCATATAAGGGTGATTCAGGGAGAGGCAGGATAAGAATTGATCCTGATGTAATTATGGAAATGAATCTCAAAACCGGAGACGTTATTGAAATTGCTCATCCTATAGCGGGAAAAAAAACTGCCGCGCTATTATACCCTGGGAAAGATGAAGATAGAGGTTCTAATTCAATCCGAATAGATTCTTCATTAAGAAGGAATTTAAGTGCATCTTTAGATGATATTGTTGAAATACAGAAAATTGATGCTAGTTTAGCTGATAGAATAACGTTTGCTGGGTTAGAAGAGTCTGTCATCTTAAGGAGATCTGAACAATTAGTTCGAATGCTAGAAAATCGTGTTATTACTAAGGGTGATATATTGAGTTTTAATGCGATGGGTAGAAGGATTGATTTTATCGTAGTAGATTTCGCTCCTAAAGCTGCAGCAGTTAGAATTCATTTAGATACTAAAATTACGATTTCTGAGAAAACTAAAAAAGAATTAGAAGAATTAGAAAGTAGAAGAGTAACCTATGAAGATATTGGTGGTTTAGAAGAAGAAATTCAAAAAATACGTGAAATGATTGAATTACCTATAAGACATCCTGAATTATTTAAACGTATAGGAATTGATCCACCAAAAGGTGTTTTACTTCATGGTCCACCTGGTACAGGAAAAACTTTACTTGCGAGAGCAGTTGCATATGAAACTGAAGCACATTTTATAACAATAAGTGGACCCGAAATTATGAGTAAATTTTACGGTCAAAGTGAAGAAAACTTAAGAAAATTGTTTGAAGAAGCAAAAGATATGGCACCGTCAATAATCTTTATCGATGAACTTGATTCAATCGCGCCTAAGAGAGGAGAAGTCACCGGTGAAGTAGAAAGAAGAGTCGTTGCTCAGTTACTTTCATTATTAGATGGTTTAGAAGGAAGAGGTGAAATTATTGTTATTGGAGCAACAAACCGAGTAAACGATATTGATCCAGCACTTCGACGTCCCGGTAGATTTGATAGAGAAATTGAAATTGGAGTTCCAGATACAGATGGTAGATATGAAGTCTTATTAATTCATACTCGTGGTATGCCCTTACATGATGATGTTGATCTACGGCTTATGGCAGAAAAAACACATGGTTTTGTTGGGGCAGATGTTGAATCATTAGCAAAAGAAGCGGCAATGTTAGCAATAAGAGCAATACTTCCAAAAATTGATTTAGATAAACCAATTCCACCTGAAATACTAATGGATCTTCAAATTTATATGAAAAACTTTCAATCTGCATTAAATGGTATCGAGCCTTCAGCTTTAAGAGAAGTATTAATAACTCAGCCTACTGAGACATGGGAAGATATTGGTGGTTTGGAAGAAGCTAAACAGCAGCTAAAAGAGGTAATTGAATGGCCGTTAAAGTACCCTGAATTGTATACTTATTTAAATTCAAAACCTCCAAATGGGATCCTATTATTTGGACCTCCTGGAACAGGAAAGACATTATTGGCAAAAGCTTTAGCTAATGAAAGCGAGGTAAATTTCATTTCTGTTAAAGGTCCTGAGTTTTTATCAAAATGGGTTGGTGAAAGCGAAAAAGCTGTTAGAGAAACATTTCGAAAGGCGAGAACAACAGCTCCTTGTATCATATTTTTTGATGAAGTAGATGCTATCGCTGGAATGCGCGGAAGATTTGCTAGCTCTCAAGTAACCGAGCAAGTTGTATCGCAATTGTTGACAGAAATGGATGGTTTAGAAGGATTAAAAGATGTCATATTACTCGCAGCAACCAACAGGGTTGATATGCTTGATCCTGCTCTATTACGTTCAGGAAGATTTGGAAGACATATAGATATACCGATGCCAGATAAAGATGCACGAGTGAAAATATTTAAAATTCATCTTAGAAATAAACCACTGGCTTCTGATGTGGATATAAATAAAATGGCACAAGATCTAGAAGATTATACTGGTGCTGACATTCAAGCAATATGTGAAGAAGCAACACTTCTAACAATTCGTAAAGCTGTATCAGATGCAACCATTAATACTCAAGATGCAAATTCTGTAAAAAAGGTTAAAATATCAAGGTCTGAATTTGATAATGCGATTTCAAAAATTTTAAAATCTGCTGATAAAGCTCGAAAATCTCATGAAATGTTTTCAAAAGAACCCTCAGAAGGATTATATAGATAAAAAAATAAAAAGGAGTGAAAATGATGGAGTTGGAAGAACAAAAAGGAGGGAATTTATTCCTTAGTTTGGATAATCTACTTGAAATATTAGGTAACCCAACACGAAGGATAATTTTATCGAAGTTGGCGAAAGTTCCTCTTGGTGCTTCAGAATTAGCAGCTTCATTTGGAAAAAAGATTTCAAGGCAAGCAATTCACTCTCAACTTAAAATGCTCTCAGATTACGGTATAATAGAAAGTTATGGTAATGATCCAAGGAATATTAAATATCGAATTAAGAGTAATCTATCTCTAAGAATTAATATCACACCAGATTACTACAATATAAATTATAATGTATCCAAAGTTGATATTAATAGAGAAAATTTAGAACTCAGAAATACAGGATGTCATATTGCTTACCAGAAGATCAAAAGTACCAATCAAAAATTCAGATTTATTGGGGAGAAAATAAAAGAAATAGAGCAAAAAACAAGTATTTTAGAGAAAAAAAGAAATGCTTTATTGCATAATAAAGAATGCTTTATTATTGAAGTAAAAAACTTAATGGCTGAACAATATGATGAGAGTCTTAAAACTAAAGAACAACCCAATCTAGAAAAAGAAATTTTTTACACGCTTTTTTACAATCCTGCTAGATATTTCAAAAGAATAAATATTGATAAATTATTAGATGATATGTTCTTCTCAGAGATGGGACCTATCCGTAGAGATATGACAAAAGTAAATATTCGACATTTGCTTAGGGATTTAACCAGCATGATGGATTTTCTAAGGGAAGACGAAGATGATTGGTTTTTTGATATATAGGAAAAAATCACATATTTAATGAGGTATTTAAAATAAATCTTGAAGATCTAAAGAAACAAATGCCGAAAATTTTCGAACGAGTAAAGAAAGATGTTCGAAGAGTAACTGGGCGCCAAAGAGCGGGACTTACTTTAGGATTAGTCGAAATGGGGATGTATAGAGGAGGGTTTATAGGTGGCATGCATTTTTCTCCAGGAACTGATATTGTTATGAATAAAACACCTTTAAAAATACTCTTTGATCAACAACCTTATGAAATTGTTTGGGCTTATACTTATCATATTCTTTTACATGAGTATGTCCATTCTTTAGGTGTATTAAATGAACAGCAGTGTAGGGATATTACATTGAGAATAAGTGAAGAAATATTTAAGGATGCCGATCATCCTGCTGTTTTACTTGCAAGGAAAGGGATCGGAACATACTTTCCTAATTTAAGGTTAATTTATGCTCCTCCAGATCTTCAACCTGATGGTATACCAATAGAATATATTTATGATTTTGATCGAGAAAGCTATGAATATTATTCATAATTTTAAATAATTTTATATAGGTTCATAATCAGAACAACCCCTTGTTTAAGACGTTGTATTAAGAAAGTTTAATCTATTCATTTTAAATATTAATTGGTTTTGACATATCTAAGCAATCGTTCAGTGTAGTTACTAATTTCTTGTGTGTAAAAGGTTTATCTAAAAATCCTATTGCTCCCTGAAGATAAACTTTCTCTTTTATAGTTCTGTCTGCACTTGCGAAGATAATCCTTGAGCTTTTATCTATTTCTAAGATTGCTTTTAAAGCATCAATTCCATTCTTTATGGGCATTCGATAATCTAAAATAATAATATCAGGTTTTTCATTAAAAATCTTAAACATTTCAATCGCCTCATCTCCATTATTTGCAATTCCTAATACTTGAAATCCTGACATATCTAGAAGTAATTCATATAACCTTTGAAGATCTCTGTCATCCTCGGCAATGAAAATTTTTATTATTTAGAACGCCTCCTAAATCAAATAAAATCTGTTAGTATCTTAAAGAAAGGTTTTACTGCTTCTACACTCAACCTAAACTTATTTGCTATAACATTTTTAAATAACTGTATATGCAAATCAAGTACAGAAATTATTATATTTATTATTATCTAATTACAAAAATGTTATAATCTATTACATAAATTTCTTAAAAATTATTATAGAAAATTTTTTTAAATTGGATTTTTACACGAAAATAGGAAACCATTATTTTATTATTAAAATTATATCTTATTTATAAGCTTCAAAATAAAACATTTACTACAAAGTACTTTCAGTGAGTTGATGATTTAAAATTTCTAAAGTCTCTCCAGATGATAAAGATCAAGAAGAAAAAGAAGAAGAGATTATTAAAGATATAGAAATTGTCCCAGATCAATTAATTCTTACATGGAAATATCAAAATGTAGACAAAAAGCTTGTATATGACATAAAGAAATGTATAGGATGTTCTTTATGCAAATTAATATGTCCAACAGATGCTATTGAACTTGGACCGATTCCTGAGATTGCTCAAGAAATTCTAGATGATTCTAATCCAAAAATCTTAATTGATTATGAGAAATGTTGTTATTGTATGCTTTGTGCGGTTATATGTCCAAATGATGCGTTTCATGAGAATATTGAGCCTGAGGGACAAATAGATTTAAAACAGTATCCATCAATTGGTAAATTTTTTAAAATTGATATGGATAAATGCATCGAGGACAAAAAAAATGATGTGTGTCTTCTATGTTTAAAAGTAAGAGACAGAAATCAGATAAAGAACTATTTTAAAATCGAAAAAGAATGTCCAACTCATTGTTTCTCAATAGATTCTCCAATTGAAGGGGAAGTTATTATTAAAAAGAATATGTTACACAAATGCACTCCAGAAAATTGCAAAGCTTGTATAAATATATGCCCCACAGAATCTTTTTTTATCCCGGAAAAAGCAGAGGATGTAAAAAAATACGGAAAAATTGCCTGTAATGAAGATGAGTGCTTCTATTGTGGAGCCTGTGAAAATTCTTGTCCTGATGACCTGATAATAGTTGAAAGGAAAGAAATTTTAATTAAAGATCCGGAAAAAGTAGGCAATTATCCATGGATCGAAGGCTGGATAAAAAGTATTAAAGAAATCTTTCGCAAAAGATTAATTACTGGAAAAGAGCAAATTTCAATTCCGATTATTGAAGAGGAAGTTAAAAGAATAAAGGAAAAGATTGCGGAAGAAGTTCCTCAATTATCTAAGGAAGACCGAAAAAAATTAATTGAACTTAATGAAAAAGTACAAACACTCCTTAAATCTTCAAAAATCCGGTACTGGATTAAAGATAAAAAAACTGAAAAAATCAGAAAAGAATTAAATAAAATCTTAAATAAATAAATTTAATTTTATCTTTGACTTTAATTAGGTCTCTTATATTAATTGGAAATTAATTACAATTTGACTCTTTATGTATTCAAATGAATTTTCCTATAGTAAGAATTTATAGTTAATATATCTTCAGAATTTATTTTTTCGTTTTAAAAACTACAACAGCAAGTACTAAAAATACCAAGGTTAATAGTAACATGACTAGAAAATCTATGAAAAACATATCTAAACCAAAGC
>JAHQWI010000094.1 GCA_029856085.1 Promethearchaeia archaeon
TGTATTTTTTTCAAAATTGAAAAAATAAATTTTATTATAAATAATAATTGGTGATATTTTACAAAGGTGGATTAGATGTCTGAAGTGCAGACCAATGTTAGGATAGGAGTATATATCTGTAGATGAGGAGTAAATATTGGTGCTAGTATTGATTGCGATATTGTTAGAAATTATGTTGAACTACTCACTGGTGTCATAATTGCTAGAGTAAATGATTTTACTTGCAGTGATCCAGGACAAAAACTTATTAAGAACGACATTTTAGATTTAGATTTAAATCGGATTGTTGTTGCGGCTTGTACACCAAAAATTCATGAATCCACCTATCGAGCAGTATTAATTGAAGCGGGATTAAGCCCATATTATTTTCAAATGGTTAATCTACGCGAACAGTGCTCTTTTATTCACTCAGATGATAAAAAAAATGCCACTGAAAAAGCTATAAGATTAATACAAGCAGGAATAAATCGTGCACGGGAATTAGAAATTATCCCTCATAAAAAAATATCGGTGGAAAAAGCTGTTTTAGTTATTGGTGCTGGAATTGCTGGGATGAATGCTGCTTTAGATTTAGCAAACCAAGGGATTCCTGTTTATTTAGTTGAAAAAGAAGCCACAATTGGTGGAAAAATGGCACAATTAGACAGAATTTACCCCACCGATGATTGTGGAATATGAGTACTCGCACCTATTATGGTAAGTACTTCAAAGCACCCAAATATAGAATTATTTACTTATAGTGAAATTATTGAATTTGGTGGCATCCCTGGTAATTATAATGTTAAAATTCGAAAAAATCCCCGTTATATTAATGAAAAGAAATGTACTGGTTGCGGATTATGTACAATAAAATGCCCAATAAAAGTCCCGAACGAATTCAATAGAGGTATTGGCGAAAGGAGCGCAATTTACATACCTTTTCCACAAGCGGTTCCTAAACTTGCTTTAATTGATAGAGATGTCTGTATAGAATGTAAAAACTGTCAAAGAGACTGTACAGCAGAAGCTATTGAATTTGAACAAGAACCCGAGTTTATCGATTTAAGAGTTGGAGCAATTATTGTTGCTACTGGATGGGATGAATATCCAATTATGAAATATAACGATTATAAATATGGTATTTATCCTAATGTAATTACCCAAATAGAGTTAGAACGAATATTAAGTCCAATTGGACCAACAGGGGGTCATCTTTATAGGATTTCTGATGGAAAAACCCCAAAAACAGTAGCTATGATTCAATGTGTTGGTTCGAGAACCTTAAAAGGGAACCCCTATTGTTCTGTAGTTTGTTGCAGTGTTGCTCTTAAAAACGCTCAACTGTTAAAACAAGAATATCCGGATATAGAGATTGTTATTTTTTACATAGATGTTCGAGCATGGGATAAAGGAAATGAAGAATATTATAGAAAAGCAAGAGAAGCAGGTATAATGTTGGTTCGGGGAAAAGTAGGAGATATAAGAGAAGATCCAGAAACAAAAAAGCTAAAAATTCGAGCTTCTTCAACTTTAACAGGCGATATAATTACTTTGAACACGGATTTAGTCGTATTATCAACAGGCATGGTCCCTTCTAAAAATGCAGCAAAAACTGTTGATATTTTAGGATTAAGCAAGGATTCGAATGGTTTTTTACGTGAAATTCATGGATGCCTAAAACCTCAAGAGACAAATAATATGGGTATTTATATATGTGGATGTGCTGCTGGACCCAAAAATATCCCTTATTCAGTATCAACAGCGTTAGCCGCAGCAAGTAAGGCATCAACATTACTTTCTAAAGATACAATAATTCAAGAATTAATTATTGCTGAAATAGATGAAGATCTGTGCATGGGTTGTCGTAGATGTGAAAAACTCTGCTATAATAATGCAATTATAGTTAATGGAGAAGGTATTGCGGAAGTAGATGATTTAAAGTGTAAAGGTTGCGGTGTTTGTGTTTCATCATGTCCCGCCCGAGCAATCGACCTCAAATATTATAGAGAAAAACAATTTGTCGAAGAAATGAAAGGGATTTGTAGTATTGAAATTGAATCTATTGAACCTATTGAATCTATTGAATTTGTAATGAAAGAGATTGAAGCATTAGCTCCTCATAAAATTTAAACCGAAAAAGAATGATCCTTTCAAAAAAATTATAGTTGAAAGGGAACTAACCCATAGCCAGGGTTTTCGGTATAATAATTTATCTTAGATTTAGGGTTTTGATTTATAGAAAATTTTTTCTAATTTTAATATTTTGTAGTAAGTTTAAATTATGATTAATTCATAACTACCCTTTTTAGATATTTAAAGGAATTCTAATTTCCTGTTAAAAGTGCAATTTAATTTTTATACTTTTTTTTATTTTTTTGTTAAAAAAATTGACAATTTTTATTTTCAAATCATGTTTTTTAATATGGTAGAAATGTGATTTTGAACTTTAGACTGCCATAAAAGAAAAATTCACTAAAGTTATAGATTGACAATAAAGATTGTCAAATCTAATAAAATTTTTGTTATCAGATTCTTTAAATTTTGAGCTTTTGTTTATTTACTTGGAATAGTTAGATTTATTTATTATGAGGTGAGAATTAAGATGGAAGTTTTGGAAATTAAACCTGTTAGGAATAAGGAAATTAAAGTATATCTGGTAAAAATTTCTAATATAAAATCAAAACCTAATGCAAATGTAAATTTATTTGAGTTTTTAAGCCGTATAAATGTTAATTTTGCCACAATTGATTTAGAAAATGAGAACCTAAGAAGTTTTAATAAGTCATCCTTAGCAAAAATATTGGAACAATATAAAATTCCTTATTATACAGTAGATATCCCAGAGTATGCGATGGGTTATCTTATGACGGAAATAATAGAGAGAGAAGATCAAGTTAACGAATTAACAGAAGAATTTCTTAGTATGAGAAATAAAGAATCTATAAAAGGGCTGAATTTAAAATCTTGGATTGATTTTCTCAAGGAAGAGATCGATGAAAAGAAATTATTTTTACAATTGAAGTTAAGACCAGAATGGATTGTTAAAAAAATTCTAGATATAATAAGAAGTAAAAATAATAATGAAATCACATTCGTCCATTTTGCTCAGGATAACATATGTAATGAAACAATGAACCTTTTAAAAGATTTAGATATAAAAGTTAAGGTTTATGACCATAAAAAAGAAAATTTTAATTTAAATTTAATTATAAATGAGGAGGAATTAGAACAATGGAAGTATTAGAATTAAAACCATTAAAGAAAAAAAGTTTAAAATTGGTGTTGATAGAAAGTGAATTTCCAATAGAGTGGTGGTTTGAGACATCAGCACAGAAAAAACACGATTTAGTTTGGAATTTAAATCTAGTTTCGAGGGAGTATCTTAATCTAATTGAAGAACTTATGGAAAAATATAATCCAAATTTCGCTGTAGAAGAGAAGGGGAGTCGTTGGGAGGATACGATATCTCATGAAGATCCTATAGAGACATTATTTAGAGAACATGGGATTCCCTATAAAATGGTTGATATTTCAGAAAACGCAGAATATTATCTTTCTTCAAATTTGGAGGATCGAAGAAATTTTATAAAGCAGTTAACAAAATCGATTAAAAATACTCAGAAGAATGAAGGCCATAAGGATGATTATTTGTTTCTACGACAATTATTATGGAAGGAATATTTACAAAAAGAATATGATACGCAAGAAGATGATATAAGATATAAAGTTCGAGAAGCTTGGATGATGATGGGAATTCTTAAATTGGCGAAAAAATTGGAAGATAAAAAGCTAAATGCATTTTTTATCTGTGACTCTAAACATTTCAAAGGTATTACTCAATTAACAGAAGAATTGGGTATAGAAACTGAAGAAATAAAAATTAAACGATCAGTTAAAGTTATAAATAATCCTGGCTCTGAATCGATTAAAAATATAATTAAAAAATCTATACTTGAATTATCTCCAATTAAAGTGAAAAAAAAGGAGTCGTTAGAAAAGATTTGTTATTTCTTTGACACAGACGACAACGCTTCTCCTTTCGATATAAATATGGCTTATGATGCGGGATTTGATGTTGTTATCCCTATTAGTAAAATGACAGCTGATCAAGTCCCAAAACTTGTTCAAGATGCTATTTTTTCCAGAAAACCAAAAGCACCTACCACGTTCTTTATCGGTGGATCCAATGTTAAAGAGGGTGAAAAAATAGCTAAAAAAGTAATGAAATCGTTGGTACCTCCTTTTGAATGCCCGGTAATAATTGATCCTCGTGGTTCTCATACTACTGCTTCTTCAATAGTCGCTAAAACTATTGAAATTGCTAAAAAAAATGATGTGTATGATTTGAAAGGGAAAAAAGTAGTTATCTTTGGAGCAGGGCCTGTTGGAAGAATTGCAGCAATATTAGCAGCAAAATTAAAATGTAAAACTTATTTGGTTGAAACTTGGGAAAAATCAAGTGAGAATTTCATTAAAAACCTAGCAAAAGAATTAATGGAAGAAGGTGGAGTAAAAAATACTGAAATTATCGGAGTTTTTGCACCAAATGATGAAAAGAAATTAGAAATAGTAAAAGATGCGGATATAATTTGGACTATAGCTGCTGCGGGTGTAAAAATTTTATCAAAAGAATTACTATTAAAACTCCAAAACAAACTTATAATCGATATTAATCTTGTCCCTCCTTATGGAGTTGAGGGTTTAAAGCCAAAAGATGATTATAAAGAAATATACCCAAGTATATTCGGAATTGGTGCATTGACTTTAGGGCGTTTAAAATCTAAAATTGAAGCAGATATCCTTAAAGAAGCATCGAATACTAAAGGAAAAAAAGTCTTTGATTATAATTATGCTTTTGAACAAGCAAAGAAGATCTTGTTCGGAAATAGTATAAAAATCTCTACTTAATTTTTTTTTTATTTTAAAATCCTTATTTTATTCTTTATTTAAATAGATCTTAAAATATCTGTTAAAAATTAGAAAAATGTACAATTACTGATAAGATGTATTGTTTCTTTTGCATTTCTAATATGTTTTTAATTTTTTTTAATCTTTTCTTTTAAATCGGAGAAAAGTAAAAAGAAATAAAATAGAAAATAATATTAATACATTTGAGGTGAAAATAATTTATAAAAAAATTTTGTTAGCAACAGATGGATCTTTTCATGCTAATAACGCTGCTAAGCAAGTAGTTGAATTTCAAAAGATATGGAATAGTAAAGTTGTGATTATTCATTCAATCAAAGATAATAGGATTCCATCAGAACTTTATCCTGATGTTACAGTTCTATATTCAAAACATACCACTATTGAAGAAGTATATAAAGAAGCGGGAAAAAACTTACTAGAAAAAACCAGAAATATGTTTGGAAAAAAGCAGGAATTAGTTGAAACTCGTTTAATTGAGAATGAGGCCCCTGAAGATTATCTTACCCGAATTGCAGAAGAGGAAAATTTCGATCTTATCGTTATAGGAAGTAGAGGACAACATTCTAAAATAAAAAAAGCCTTATTAGGGACAGTTTCTACTAAGGTTGCTAAAAGGGCTCCGTGTAACATTTTGATAGTTAAATAAATTTCGATTCTTCTCATCATTCTTGAAGAGAATAGCAAGATCAGCTAACAAATTATTGAAATTTCTTTTTTAACTACATTTTTTATTACTTTCGAATAAATTTTAAAATCTAGAAGATATAGAAAAAATAATCAGTTATTAGCACTTATATTATTAATTTTTAACTTTCAATTGTTTTGTTTTTTATATTTTTATCGATTTTAATAATAATATTCCTGAATTCAATATATATATCACATCTTTCCAAACATATAAAAGATCTATTTGCGTATATTATTATTGTGTAAGAAGTATATAAAATATAATATTGGAAAATAACCATAAAAAAACAGTGAAGTTTTATTTAAAGTTAATATGGAAG
>JAHQWI010000095.1 GCA_029856085.1 Promethearchaeia archaeon
TTTTTAAAATCTTGATTAATTGTAGAAAGAACTAAAACCATAAAAATCGAATTGAATGGTGAAAATAACAATATGTTAGAAAAGATATTGAATCTTCGTGATTATGTTCAAAAACTTGAAGATATTTCAGAGAATATAATAAATCACTTAAACTCCCTCAAAGATTTGGATGATTCAACTAGAAACATATGGACCTCAGATGTTAAGGAATTTTTCCATAATACCGTTTCTGCTTGGGAAGTGTTAACAACAATCACAGAAGGAGAACCTAATTTGAAAAATATTGACAATTCAAAAAGTTTCTTATATGCTGCTAGAAATCATTTATCTAAAATAATAAGTGAACTTAAAATTTTTCCCAGTCAAAAAACATCAATCCTTATTGAAAAAGCTGAAACCGCTTTCGAAGAATGTTGGGACGCGTTCTGGATTATATATAAGAAGTTATTGTCTGAAAAAGAAATTGTGAAACCTACTAAAAGAGTTATTAAAGTCTCTGATTTAGAATATCACCTACCTTGTTCTGTGTGTGGTAAAAGTGCTGTCGAATTTAGAATTGGATATGGAAGATTAGATGAGAAAGAATCACTAGTTTTTAGAGGTATTACTCTTGAAACGTCTCTAAATGTTAAATTGGCAAATATGTTATTTAAGATTCTGCAGAAAAAAGACCTGCTAGGTGTTCATAATTTTATGAAAAAGTATCATTCATTTGAAGGAGTGGATGCGTATTGTCCCGAATGTGATAAGATCTATTGTTGGGAGCATTATAATGCAAGAGAAGAATATGATGATGGTTTCTATGATTGTACTTATGGTGAATGCCCAAAGGGTCATAAGCGAATGATTGATGATTAAACCTTCTAATTAACAAATGGAATTTAATGATAAAGTTAAAATTTTGTTAATACCTAAAATTATCAAGTTTTTAAAATATAACTGAGAGATAATATTATGGATTTTTATGAAGTAGTTAAAATGAGAAGAAGCTTTCGGGTCTATAAGCAAGATATACCCGAGAAAGAAAAAGTTGATAGAATTTTAAACGCAGCACGGTTGGCACCGACTTGGGCTAATATGCAGGGTGTACATTACATTATAGTTCAAGAACCAGAGAATGTTAAAGCAATATGGGAAGCAGTCGGACAAATGCAAAAGTTTGCTGAAGCACCTATGTTTATAGTCGGAGTTGTTTCTGAAAAAGCTTCTGGAACTAACTCAAATGGCGAGAAATATTATGGTGTAGATTTTGGTATTTGTTTTGAACATTTAATATTAGCCGCTACAGCTGAAGGTTTAGCAACGTGCTGGATTGGATGGTTTAATGAAAAGAAAGTAAAGGAAGCATTAAATATTCCAGATGAGTACAGAGTTATGGGTTTAACACCACTGGGATATCCTGTAAAGTCTAAAGGTGAAATCACGGATCGTAAACCTTTGGAAAAAATAGTACATTACGAAAAATTCTAATAAATATTTTTTTTTATTTGGATTTAAGGTAAGAATAATTTGAGAGAACGAGAGTGTTTTAAGTGTGGAAAAGTGCTGGATTTTGAAAGTTTTATTAAAAATGTCAGTCCAAATGATACAGAAAAATTAAGGAATATTTGGGATAGTAATTATGTTGAATTCTATTGTTGTCGTTGTTATAGTTTTAAGATTAAATACCAACCTCACAACGATATAGATGAATTTTCTTATTATTAACAACTCGTTTTATTGAAAAAAATACTAGGTTGTCTTGAGTTCTTTTAGTATTTCTTCTAATATTTGTATAACACGTTCTTTATGTGTATACAACGCATTAGGATAGTTATAGCTAAATGTGCGCCAATACGGACGCTTATGACCGATTTTAAACTTGACTCCTTTCATTGAGGTTATGTAAGAGTTCTCATCAATTTTAGTAGCTATTTGATCAGCGATAATATACCAATGAAATTTCGTTTTTCTGGTAGCTCCTGTATTCTTAGGAGCAGGTGTTATTCTTGTTTTAAGACTATCAAATGTAAAGGTCCATTTGTCAGGAGCTTTTTTGGTTTCAAACCATTTTCCATTATTATAATTCCAAGAATGAGAGCCTCCAACTTTCATTCCTGTATACTTTTTCTTATCGTGAATCTTAAGAGTATCATACATTTTAGTTTCTTAATTACCTTCCTTTTATAAAAATATCATGAATCAAAGAAGTAGCACTATTTAAATACACTTAAAGACTCACGATTTTTTATTTATCTCTATAATTGAATTATCCTTGAATCTCCAACTAAAAATAATAAATAAAAAAATTGAATTTATAGTTTAAGGCTATTGCTTGGTACTCCACTCATACTTTTTTGGACCAGCAAATAACAAAAGTATTGCAGGGATTAATATTGGTAAACCGCCCCACCATGTGAATATTTCAAGGATTATTCCCCAAAAAAGCATCCATGGAAATCTTAAACTTCCCATATCAATTACCCAATTCAATAGAAAATCCCAATCTCTATCAACACATTTATCAGAAAACTTAGGTTTAATAATCGCATATGATATTAAAATAGTAATAATTCCACCTATAATCATCCAAATAAAATATCCTATTCCTAACCCAAATAAAAAAGTTCCAACCGTTACAGCACCCCAAATTCCCCATATAACATAGATAACGCCACTTAAAATTCCGATAATCCATGCCCATTTCCCCAGATCAGAAACGAATTTTTCGTATTTTGACCAGTTAGGATTTATTTCTTCAATTCCCATATTCTTATCACACTTTTTTGTACTTAACTATCTTAATGAATTAGTTACAATATATTAAGTACGTAAATATTTAAAGAATGTTAAGGAATTGGTGATGAGAAAATTCAATCTGCTTTTAATTTCGAATCCGCTAAAATAGTAATTCCTTTAAGAACTTGGTTCTAATATCTCTCCTACATAATAAAGGCCAACTAAATTACCCCTTCTTTCAAATTTCCGCGAAACTAATAAGATAATTACATGTTCATTTTCATCAAGCAAATTAATATCAACAGCGTGTTTTACAGATTGTTCTATTATTCCTTCAGCATCCAAATTGAAAAAATCAATATTTTCTATACGGACCGGCTGCACCCCCCAAACAAGCCCTAATTCTCGCGCTGTTCTGGTTAATGGAGTAATTGCAATGATTGGTAATGGAGGGCGATATTTAGCTATCATTCGGGCACCATACCCTCTCCGGGTAATTACAAGAATTTTCCCTCTGAAGTTTAATTCTTGCATTTCTGCTGCTAAAGCATAAATCGCATGTCCTAAAGTCTGTGTGTGTGTAAGCCTATCAGAGTCAAATTCATCTGGAGCCCTCCGTGGCATATTCTCAGTTGCAGTTTTAGCAATCTGATTCATATATTGTACAGCATTTATGGGAAATTTACCTACCGCCGTTTCACCCGAGAGCATCACAGCATCACTTCCATCAAAAACTGCATTAAATACATCATTAGCTTCTGCACGAGTAGGGATAGGTGCGTTGATCATAGATTCGAGCATCTGCGTCGCGACGATAACTGGCTTTCCTTCCTTATTACATTTGTAAATTATATCTTTTTGTACTAAGGGTACTTTATCAGGGGCAATTTCCACACCTAAATCGCCTCGAGCCACCATTATTCCATCACTTACTTCCAGTATCGAATCAAAATTATCTAAAGCAATAGGTCTTTCAATTTTAGAAATGAGTTTAATTTTATTATTACCATAATTTTCAAGTATTTTTTTCACATGAATTATATCACTGCTGTCTGAGACAAAAGAAATTGCTACATATTCTGGATCCAATTCAGCAATAAGTTCTAAATCTTTAATATCCTTTTCTGTAGGAACTCTTTGCTGTAATTCTCCTTTTGGTATATTGACCCCTTTTCTGTTGCTAATCATTCCACCTGCTAAGACTTCTCCTATAATATGATCTTCTTCTTTATTTTTTACTATAATCTTGATAATCCCATCATTTATAAAAAATACATTTCCAACTCTCATAGACCTTAAAAATCCCTCTAATGGTATCGAGAACTGATCTTGATCTCCTTCAATTTCTTTCTCAAAGACTTTTACTTCTTGTCCAATGTTTAAACTATAGGTATTCTCATCTTTGAATACCCCAACTCTTATTTTTGGGCCTTGAATATCGGTTAAAATCCCAACATAATTATCAATTCCTCTAATTTTTTTAACCAATTCTCTTTTCTCGTCATGTGTCCCATGTGAGAAGTTTAAACGGAATATATCTACTCCAGCATCAGATAACTTTTTTAGCATTTGTTTAGAGCTGGAGGCGGGCCCAAGTGTACTAATAATTTTGACTGTATTTTCTCTAAGCGACATTTTGGCACATTTCCTTGATTTTATTAATTAAATCATATAATAATTATTCATTTTCTACAAGTTTTTTTAATCTTACTAATTTTTCTCGGAAGTCTTTCCTAAATGATTTTAATACTTCAATAGAATTGCTATAATCTTTTGGGTCTTTAATTTCTTTCATAGATAATAATTGAATTCTTAATGTTTTAGGATAAATTGAATACTGAATTAACTTTAAACCATTTTTAATGGCAAATTCTTTTGCAAGCTGAACTAATAAATCAGAACTATTATCAGCAAGCGTAATCGTTAAAAGATATCGTAATTTTGGTTGTTTTGAATGATTTTTTGCGATAAGAAAGTAAAATTTCTTAATAACTTCATTCATATCATATATCGATTTTACTGGTAAAGCAAGAAGGGTATTGTCAACGATTTCAGCTATTGGTGCTTTCTTTCCCCTAATTTTTTTAATATCTTTTATTACTTCGCTCTCAATAAAAGATTTTAATTCTTTTTCACTGAAGATTGGCATATTTTTTTTATAAGGTCTATATCTTAATTATTTTATTAAAACTTCTTTTTAATTAAAAATTAGACTGTTTTCTTTAAACACTTTAAATATGAAGTTCAAATTTATATTATAAAGATATTTTTTCCTTAAGAATTAGTTGACAAAGATTTATATATCTACGTTATTAATATATAGATGGCGCCGACGTTACAAGAAAATTCTCTATTAGAGAATTCAGAGCAATATTAAGCACATTACAAGTTTCCCTATTTAAGGGTTTCATTTATTTTAGTTTTTAACAAATTTACATAAAATATTGTTGCAAAAATATGGCAGTAATCCCCGCAGTAGAAGAGGATCATATAGCAATTCAGAAATTTATCGATTGGGATAAATGTAGGAACATGTTTTATAATAATGTTTATTTAGAAAACTGGAAAATCGTTTTAAAAATGCCACTTATTCCAAGAGAAGAATCAGATGACGATGTTAAAATAAGAAAATTTAACCTTGAGAAATATACATATTTATGTGGCTACTGACCTTTATTTATTGGTTTCATTTCCCAAGCATCCAAGGATTTGATGAATACTGATTTATTTCTTGGGTTTTTCCTTTTTGTCTTTAATGTACTTATTCCAGCACTTAAAACACATATATGAACTACCAGCTTCTCTTAAGACTAAGTCTTTGGTAGATCGAATCATTCCACAGATATTACATTTTTTCAACATAACTAATAAAAATTACTATGTGATTAACCTTACTAAAAAATTTAAAGAGTAAATTAAGTAAATTTAATCCATGCTTCGCAAGTCCGAAGAGCTGTATATTTTTGGAGTTTTTCGGTAGCAGAATCAATTTCTTCTTGAGTCATAAAATATTTTTTAATTCCTTGTCTTTTGAGATCTTCAATTTTTTTGTCAATAGCACTCACTATCGTACTTGAAAGTTTTTTTGTATATTTAGCACTTTTATCTTTAAGGATGGTATCATTAATTTCAAGAGATTTTAACTCATCAATATATCCTTGTTTATCCAGGTTATCTAATTT
>JAHQWI010000096.1 GCA_029856085.1 Promethearchaeia archaeon
CTCTAATCTCATCGAAATGGAGTGTACTAGAATTAGTAAAAAGAGTGAGTTTAGGTTTTTGTTTGGTCCAATTTAGTTTTTTCCTTACATCTATAGCTATTTTTAGGAAATCCAATAGGTTTTCATTTAGAGTCGGCTCTCCGTTGTAACCAAAGGTAATTGAATCCAAATGAGGGACATGAGTTAAGATTGAAATCAGTTCTTTTCTAAAACTAGGAGAAGGAAGTAATTTGATTCTAAAATCAGGAGAAGCTAAGTTTTTCTCCTCAGTAATACCGATTTCGCAATATACACAATTAAAAGTGCATAATTTATAATTAGGTAATACGTTTATTCCTAATGATAGACCTAATCGTCTTGATCGAAATGGACCATAAGTATATACTCTTGGCATCTATTTTATGTTTCAAAAATAATTATTAATAAAATTTTCTATTGCCTTATTTATTTTATTTGGTTGTTCTAACATTACCAAGTGCCCTGATTTCTCAATTATTACTAGTTCAGAAATATTTATCTTTTTGTGAAAGAATTCTGAATATTTGGGAGGAGTCGAAACATCCTCATTGCCCACTAAAATTAAACAAGGGATTTTAATGGAACTTGTTTTATCAAGTGTATCAAATTCATCACAAATTTTGAAGTCATCATATATTGCACTAGGATCTGTTTTTACGACTTCATTTTTATAATCCTCAATAATTTTTGTTGATGTACTTCTGTAAAAACCACCCTCTGTATTATCTAAATATTCTTGAAAGTTATTTTTCACACTTTCAAGAGTTGAAGGAAGGACTCGTAATCTACCTCCAGTGCCTATTAGAATTAATGCTGCAATATCAAATGGATACTTAAAATAGTAAGATTGAATCACTGCTCCCCCTAATGAGTGACCACATAAAATAACATTTCTTAGATCTAAAGTTTCTATGAATTTTCTCACAACGTCTACATACAAATCAAGAAATAGTTCAGGGAATTCATCAGAATTGTTATGTGATGGTAAATCGAGTGCAAATATATTATAACTAATATTTAATTTAAATTGTTCTTTCCAAATATTTGAATTCCCCCCAGATCCGTGAATAAAAATAAGGGCGTTTTGAGAATTATTATCTCTGATTTGATAGAAAATCTTTTTTCCTGAATAATCGAAATATGGAATTAATCCTTCACCTAACGAATCATTTAATACTATAATTAAAATTAGATTATAATTTAGGTTTTTGAAAAAATTTAGGATACCTATTTGATTAAAGCATCTTGCATATCTAGTAACCGCTTGTATTTTCCATTCAATACTAATAAACTCTCATGTTTTCCTTGCTCTACTATACCTTTCTTATTAGAATCCAGAACTAATATGAGATTTGCATTCTTTATAGTTGAAAGTCGATGAGCTATAATAATTGTTGTTCTTCCTTCACGTGCTTTGTTTAAGGCATCTTGAATCAGCGTTTCGGTATAGGGGTCAACCGATGATGTAGCTTCATCCAATATTAAGATTTTAGGATCAGTAATCAATGCCCGAGCAAAAGCAATCAATTGTCTCTGACCAATTGAGATATTGGATGCATTTTCTTTTAACTTAGTATCATATTTCTTATGAAGAGTTTCTATAAAATTATGCAAACCTAAGAATTTTGACACTTCGATCATTTTTTCTTCTTCTACCTTAGTTGGGTTCTCAAAGGCATAGAGAAGATTATCCTTAATAGAACCTGTAAAAAGAAAGGCGTCTTGAGGAACAAGCCCAATTAAATCTCTTAAATCCTTCTTACGAACATTTTTAATATTTATATTATCAATTAGTACATTTCCATTATTAGTGTCGTAAAATCGAGCAATTAATTTAATCAATGTTGTTTTACCGGCCCCAGTTTCCCCCACAATAGCCACGGTAATTCCTGCGGGTATATCAATTGAAAGATCTTTTAAAACATATCCTGCAGATTGTTTATGTTGGATAAGTGTTTTCTCTTCAATAATAGCATCTTTAACTATTTTTGGAATTTCCTCATCCACTTCTGGAGGAATTGTTATAGTCGCAAGCATTTGAAGTATAGACTGAGGTGTCATTTGACTCATCCTACCGCCCATCATTCCTGCTTCTCCACTCATCCCACTGCTTTGTTGTATACCTGTTCTAGAACTAAGTGATCTTTCCAAAAACTTAACCATCATGGATATAGTTTCTGGGGGGATCATACTCTCAAAAGAAAATGAAGGTTTTTTCATTTCTTCTCTCATTGGTAGACTTTCTTCATGTTGAAAGGAAGTTTTATATTCAGGATGCAGCTTAGCATATTCAGTATTAGGTACAACATATTTAAACTCCCCAAGGAAAATATCAATTTTATCTGGAATTTCTTCTGGCTTTGAGCTCATTAAGCTAAACATCAGTTTTCGTGTTAAATCTGGTGGCATTTGCATCATGTTCTTCATAATAAATGATGAATAAGGTTCAGGAAAAGTATTTATAAATTCCAAGGCTCGTTTCATCATCGGATGTTGTTCCATGCTTGCATGGCCTGGCATCATTGGTTTTTTTGATTCCTCACTTGTGTTAACAGTTTCATTATTTAAAACATATCCGAAACTCGCATTTTCGAATTCTATCGTGCCTTTTACTTCATTAAATTGTAATGGATTTTCATCATCTGGAATTTCAACTTTTTCTTCTAATAAAGAATAGATACGATCGCTAGCTGCCATTGCGGAGTTTATTACTTGTTGAATTTGCATTAACATCATAAAAGGTCGGAAGAATTGACCTAAAATCCCAATATATGCACTTAATATACCTAATGTGACCGTTTTACCGAAAATTGAAACATTACCTAGCATTACAAAGCCACCAGCTAATAAAATACACGCGGTAAGGGTTGTAGTTATTAAGTTTATTAAAGGAAATATTGTTGCCATGTATCTCCGTATTCTCATCATTGCATTATAGTTTGCTTTATTTGCTTTATCAAATTCCGAAGATGCTTTTTTTTCTTGGCCATAAGCTTGGACTACTTTTGCTCCGGTAATATTTTCCTGTATAGAGGATGTAACTTTTCCAATTGTCTTCCTGGATTCCTTAAAAAATCCAATTGCCATTTTTCTAAAAAAAAATATTAAAAGGAGGAATATGGGGAAAACTGGCAGGCTTATTAAAGCTAAAAATGGATTGAGCATAAACATGATTAACACTGTAAGAGCAATTGAAACTATGCTGGTTATTATTCCAACAAATTGACCCCCTACTAATTGGTTAAGTACAGTAACATCATTAGTTGTTATAGACATAATATCCCCTGAGGATCTTTGATCAAAATAAGCGAGGGACATGTCTTGTAGTTTATAGAAAAGATCATTTCTAATATCATATGTTATTCTTTGAGACATCCTTCCCATGCCATATTGTGAGTAGTAAGTTATAATAGCCATAAATAATAATAATGAAAAGTATGTGACACTCATCATTAAGATGAATTGAATATTTCCAGTAATGATCCCTTTATCAATAATGCTAGCTGTAATCAATGGAGTGATTGCAGTTATTAACGTACCTATTAGTAAAAAGATAAGATAAAGAGAAAATTTCCTTCGAAATGGTTTTAAATATGAGAATAACCATCTCCATAATTCTCCTCGTGAATGTTCTAATTCTGATGATTCAAAATCCATCATGAATCCATGGCGAGCACTTGCACTGGGTTGGATAATTTCTTGTTGTTCTTCCTCTTCATTTTCCTGGGTATTATGATTTTCCAATTTTTTCCCTCCTTAATTGATTTCCTCTTCTGATTTAATTTTTGGTTTTTGTTTAATGTAAAGTGTCTGATAAATTTGTTTATATAAAACGTTTGATTCAATTAATTCATCATGATCTCCAAATCCGACAACTCTTCCCCTGTCTAAAATTAATATATAATCTGCCCCTCGAATTGTAGAAATTCGCTGAGTGATTATAATTGTGGTAGTGTCTTTCATAATTCTTAACAACTCCTTTTGAATTTTATATTCTGTCTCAACATCCACTGAGCTCGTAGAATCATCAAGAATTAAAATTTTTGGTTTTATTAACAATGCACGCGCAATTGATAAGCGTTGCTTTTGACCTCCTGATAGTCTTGTACCCCTTTCCCCTACAATCGAACCGTAACCTTTAGGTAAAGTCTTAATAAAATCATGTAGATTAGCAATTTTTGATGCTTCAATTATTTCATCTTCAGTTGCATCATCTTTCCCATAAGCAATATTTTTTGCTATGCTCTTATTGAAAAGAAATGTTTCTTGAGATACAATACCTATATTTTTACGTAGATCCTTTACTAAATATTCACGAATATCTCTATTATCAATTTTTATACTACCTTCAGTTACTTCATAAAAACGTGGTATTAAGTTGATAATTGTAGATTTACCTGATCCTGTTGTTCCCAATATTGCTATAGTTTTCCCACCAGGTACATTAAACGACACATTTTTTAAGATTCTATGATCTGGTGTATATCCAAAAGATACATTATCGAATATAATATCCCCGTTTAAGGATAGATCATCTCCAATTGGAATAGCGTCAGGAAGGTCATTTATATCTGGAGTTGATTCCAAAACTTCTCTGACACGAGTGAGTGCCGCATCTGCTTGAATATAAGATAACATTATTTGACCAAACATCATTAATGGAAAACCAAGAGCAATTATATAGGTTTGAAGCGTAACTATAGTTCCAAACACCGTCGGATCTTCACTAAACCGAATACCACCGATTACTAGATTACTTATGGTCATAACACCCATAATTATGTAAATTGCGGGTAAATATAGGGAATTGTATTTCACTGAGGAAACACTAGCATCATAAAACCTTTTATTGTTTGTCAAAAATTTTTGTCGTTCCTTATATTGAGTACTAAACATGCGTACCACCTGAGCACCAACAATATTCTCCCGTATTGTATTAGTTAAATCACCAAAACTTTCCCTTGTGTCCAAAAAAATCGGCTTCAACTTCTTTGCAATATAGTATGAGAGAAGAAGTGAAGAACCTATTGTGGGTATTAATATTAAGGATAATAGAACATTAAAAAATACAAAACCAATAATAACACCTCCTATTTGAAGTGACGATTGAAGTCCTAAAGTTAATCCCATCCCAAAAATCATTTGAGTTTCTTCTATATCGCTTGTGGCTCTAGATATTAGTTGTCCTGTCTCAGTTTTATCAAAATAAGAAAAAGATTGCCGATAAATAGCATTACTTATATCTGTACGAAGATGATAAACAGCTCTAGAAGAAACTTCCGCTCCTCTAAGTCTTGCCGCTCTGTTTGATATGTACCGTAAGGAAGCAAATAATAAAACCATACTAAAATTAATTATAAACGCTCTGACAGGTGCGCTTGATTGAAGCCCCCCAACCATCCTCCCAATAAAGATAGGCATCATCATATAAAAAAATGTTGAAACTACTAAATATGCAACTTCGAGAATGAAAAACTTCCTCGATCTCAGCCAATATTTAAAAATCATTTGAGCAGAACTCGATCTCCCTCCAAACCTAAAAATTAAGTTGATAATTACCAGTATAAATAGAGTGATCCAATAAGTATACAAACCAATAAATGGTTCACCAGAACGATTAAATATAGAGAAGCTGAAACCAGCAACAATAAATCCAAATAAATAACCATAACTCCAGAATCTATCTTTTATTCCAATGATAATCCCTGGGATTAAAGTTGTGAAAATTACTGATATATATGACCAAATCTGCATAGAATCTAAAATAAATAACATATTTATCCAGGAAGCAAAAAACCCTACAGATAACCAAATTAC
>JAHQWI010000097.1 GCA_029856085.1 Promethearchaeia archaeon
GTATCAAATCCACAATTAATGGAATTTTATTCTAAAATCATTTTAGTATATAACAAAATGAGGACACCAGAATTAAAATAGGAAACATCCTATTTTCTTATGTTCATTAACTTACAAGAATAAGTTACCCAAATCAAAATATTTTATATATAAATGAGGAGATGATTCTCCTCAACCCTAACCCTATTGGAAATGAAAAAAGAAAAACTTAGTTTGTATTAAAATTAAAACTAATATGTTGTAAAAATTCCTTATATCTCGAGCGTAAGGTTACCTCTGTAACCCCTATCACCTTTGAAATATCTTTTTGACTTACCTTTTGGTTCTTTAGTTTTGCTACTAAATAAATCGCTCCTGCACATAACCCTTTTGGATCTTTACCACAGATTGAAGTAGTTTCTATGAAACTTTTCAACACTTTTATTGCTTCCTTCTCTATATTGATACCTAATCCTAAATCCGCACAATATCTTGGAATTAATGCAACTGGATCGATATGTGGAGATTTTAAGTTCAATTCTCGTACTAAAATTTTATAGCACTTTTTTACAATATTATCATTAATTGAAGCCTCACTCAAGATCTCCTGAAGTGTAATAGGTACTCTTTCTTTTTTGCATACATAATACGCACATGCCGCAATCATCCCATTTATTGACCTTCCCCGTAATAAATTCTTCTTAAATACCTCTTTGTAAAGACGAACTGCTGCCTTTTTAACACGCTCTGGAAAATTTAAATTGCCGCCAATTCTCTTTAACTCAGTTATAGCTATAAGCATATTTCTCTTTTCCCATGATAAATGCGTATTCCACTTAGCTGCCCTTCTTAAATCAGGATTCTTGATCTTTGTTCTATCAATAATAGTACTCAAACCAATATCTGGCATTAAAATGGATATAGGACAGCCTGTCCGTTCTTTTTTATCCTTCTCTTGTTTTGAATAGGCTCTTATACCACTGTGAGAAATATCAAATTCTTTCTCATTTACAACCAAACCACATTGCTGGCACACTGTCTCCCCTCTCTGATGGATAGAGATTGTACCACCGCCACATTCAGGACAATAATTCGCCTGAGGAGTTATTTCAACAACCATTATTTCTTACCTTAACCCAAATCTTATGATATTAATCTTTATAATAGCTTTTTTGTACACACAACCATTTTTCATAGTCAGGTTTTTTTACACACAAAATTCGAATCAGACCGAATTGTGTGAAAAAATCTTTTTTGTTATAATAATAGATTCCTATCTAGTATATAAATTTTTCTTCTCTTTATATATGATCGAGTTTTGTATAAAAAAACTTCTAGATAAAATTACTTTTGTTATGATATTAATTGTAAAAAACTTCTATCTTATTATTTTTGAAATAATATATTATTAGTGTGATATCGATTTATTGTAAAAAATATTGAGCTATACTCAATTTTGCCGTCTTCTAAAAAATTAATGTGTTATAATTGTTAAATCACTACAAAAATGTTAAAAAATAGGGATTATAAAAATATTGATATGTAATAATAAATGCATACAATCATAATTTGTATACAAAAACTTTCTATGATTATCTCATACTTGGTGAAAATTTTATTCTTACTATTAACCCTCAAAATTTAACTAATGAAAAAACATTAAATATAAGTTCTTTTATTAGATTTTCAACTAAAACTATCGATAGCAATTAGTGGTCAAAAAATTCCGCCTTCAAACAACATAGATGAAAATACCGACAAAACTGAAGACATCTCGGAAGATGGGGATTTAATAAAAATTGACAATAATTCCATTGAGAAAACTGAGGAGATGAAAAGCTATGAAAAAGAAACTAATCGATATGCGGTGTGGCGCGGAATAGTAACTGAAGGTTTTAAAAAATGGCAAAAAGGAGAAAAAATCTATCAACGAGACAAGGAACGGATTTCTTTATATGTTTCTGAAGATACTAAATTGAAATGGTTAGATTATACCAAGAATGATGGTAATTTAACTATTTCAAAATTAATTAGGGAAGCAGTAGACACATTCATTGAAAGTCAAGAGCATTTAAAAGGTACTAGCTTAGGTAAGTTAAACCCTGAGACTATTTCTAACATTTCTCATACATTGAAAGAACCACTTACTTCGATTAAAGGATATTCGCAATTACTTCTTGAGAATTACAGAGAAAAATTAAATGAACAAGTATTAGATACGGTAAAGAATATATTTGAGCAGAGTGTTCTACTTGAAAAGAAAATAATTAATATTTTAGATAATATTAAGGTAAAACCTGAGTATGATGTTCTATTAGTCGAAGATGATTTATCAACCATTCGTCTTATTAAGAGTTATTTCGAAAGTAAAGGTTTTAAATGTAAGGGGGTTGCTAGTGGTTCTAAAGGGTTGGAAGAATTAGGGAATGCTATTCCGAAGCTTATTTTATTAGATATAATTTTGCCAGATTTAAGTGGATATGATATATGTAAAACGATTAAGTCTGATAAAGAATATAAAAATATTCCCGTTTTTTTCTTAACTGCAATAGCTGGTTCTGAAGTGAAAAAGAATTTAGATGAAACTAAAGCTGATGGCTATATATTAAAACCTTTTAATTTTTCTGATTTTGAAATTGTATTTGATATCTTAAAAGGTAAAAAAGAAGAATAGATAAATCTTCAAAATTTTCTTTTAGCTGATTTCACAATCAACTAACCATAGTTCCTTATAAACCATATTTACATAACATATTAATATTTATAATAAAAAAGATTTATTAAATGATAAAAATATACAAATTATTGTAAACAATCATTTTGTGGGCGATTATTTTTATAAAAAAAGAAAGTAAATAAAATAATAGATACAAATTTTAAAAGAAAGTATACAAAAACTTTTATAATATTTATTTTACAAATTTATCAAAGTAATAGTATTAAAACCTAGAGAGTTGGAGAGAAAATTTCGGGCGAAAAAAATAAAAATAAAAACAAAAAGGAAGAAATTAATGAAGATGATCCCGAAAGAGTAAGTATAACAGATGAGGAGATCGCAAAGTTAGATTTAGAAAGTGCACGTGCTAAAAAATTAATGAAAATATATCAAGAACAAACTGATAAATATGCGATTTGGCGTGGAACTATAACTGAGGGATTTAAAAAGTGGTTAAAAGGAGAGAAAATCTACGATCGAGATAAAGAAAGAATATCATTATACGTTTCTGAGGAGAAGAAAACCAATTGGCAAAACTTTAAGGAATCTCACGAATATTCAACAATATCAGCATTAATTAGAGATAGTGTAGATTATTACATTGAAAAAAAGTCAGATTTACTGAGCGGTGGATTAAGAGGGATGAATGAAAAAACTCTATCCAATATTTCACATGCCCTAAAGGAACCATTAACAACTATCAAAGGATTTAGCCAACTGCTTTTAGAAAATTATAAAGAGGAATTAGATGATGATGTATTATCGACTATCAAAAATATCTTTGATCAAAGTATGCTTCTTGAAAATAAGATTATTAACATTCTAGACGATATACAAACGGATGAGAGTGAGCCACAGTATGATATACTCTTAATAGAAGATGATCTCGCAACCATAAGGCTATTAACCAGTTATTTTGAAAGTAAGGGCTATAAATGTAAAGGCGTAGTGAGTGGTACTAAAGGTATTGATGAACTAAGGGCTGGAGTACCTAAATTAATATTGCTAGATATTATTCTACCAGATATATCCGGTTACGAAATCTGCAAAATGATTAAAGAACATCAGAAATACAAAGAAATCCCGATCTTTTTATTAACTGCTATACCTGGGAGTGAAGTTGAAAAGAAAATGCCCGAAACTAAAGCAAATGGCTACATTTTGAAACCCTTCGATTTTTCCGATTTTGAGATATTATTTCAGCATATTTAAAGCACTATTGGCATCTCTTTAGTTATCTTTCCCTTGAAACGTATTCATATTTCAAAAAAAAAAAATATATATGTTTTCATATTTTGAAAAAAATCAACTAATCAAGCAACACCTTTATTTTAGAGCTTGAATTAAAAAATTTATAGATTCTAAACACATCTACACAAATGGTAATGAGTGAAATATTCCTATATCGAAACTCATTTACGATTAAATCACGAAATATACTTTCAAATTGAATGTTAAATAGGTAATTCGTATCCCCAAAGGCTTCTTCTATTTGTTCTTTTGTCAGAAAGTAATTCTTCTCTCTTTTCCACCCATAATAATCCCTATTTGAGTTGTAAGTTTCTCTATAATAATCATGAGGAGGTTCTTCAAGTATATGATCGGCATCTTCAAGTACTACAATCCCAGCTGGGATGTTTGATTCTATTGTTGGGACAAAATTTTTGAGAAATTGGAATAGTAAGACGACTAATAATTTTTGGATTTGAGGATCACATGAGGAGAGATCTATACACACTTTCTTGCCTTCACTCCATAATTTTAACCATTCTGGTAAATCAGATGGTATCCATAGAATTCTTTCCAAAAGAGAGTCTTCTTGAATAAATTCTATCGCCTTCTCTATACTCTTTATATTACTTTTAGTGAAATCCTTGTCATATGGATGTTCTATAAGACAATTTTTTAAATCTTCTAAAAAATCCACAAGTGAACTTGGGAATCTCCCTAATTTATAATGCTTAATTATCATTCTCATTACCCATTTCATTTCATAATGAAAGCCAAATATTGCATTCAAGCAATTAATTAGGTGTTCTCTATTTACATCACTGAAAGTATGTTCGAGAAAGTAAGGAATTTCTAATTCAGGCTCTCCATATTTATATACCTTATTAAGATGGTAAAAGTAAGTATCCTCATTTGACCTTAATTTAATCAAAAGCACACCTATATCTGGAGCTCTTATATAGAATTGGTTCAGAATATGAGATAATAAAGCACGTTTTTCACTTGAATCATTCCCCGAAATCAACATATTATACTTAAAATGCCTAAAAGGGACATTCTCAACTAATATGCCTTTTTCGAAATCTCTAACCTCATATCCAAGATTGATTTTAATTGACATGATCTCTCATCTTATTTTTTTTAATTCATTATAATGATTAGATTTCCCATATTTAAAGAAAAAATATTTTTACTATCATTTGCATGAAACAAACTAAATTTCCTTTTACCATTCCTATTCGATTTTTCCACCATTATCTTTTACTTCTTCAACTAATTGCTCATAAAAACTAACTAAATCTAAAAAAAACTCTTCATCGGAATAAATTTCTTCCTTACATTTTTCCTGTAAAAAAATGAAAATTCTTTCTATGATCCCTTTGAATTCGATTATTTCTTCTTGATGCTCTCCTTCTATTCTTAATACAAATTCACAGATCTCACTTATAGCTTGAGGATATCCTTTGATGTCAATACCTAAATTATGCTTAACAAGATCTATTTTATCTAACAACTCATCATCAATAGGAAGTGTCATCCTCATTTTATTATCACCGATTTGTTTTTAATTAGGCAACAACTCCCCGCTCAAGAGTGAAAGCATTTCTTCTTTATCATTTAATTTCAAATCCTTAGATTTTTCTCCAATAGTATTATATTGATGAGCTGAAGGATTTCGAATATAGGATGTCGCAAGAATTATCCCGTTGCTTATAAACTCTCGACTATTTTCGCATTCGAACCTTTTCACTAATTTTATTAAGATTTTACTAATTAGAGTCGTAAGATCTTTACCATTAGACAGTTGCGTTTCGATAAATTCAATTATCTTCACATAGTAATTTCTAAATAAACCATAATATTGTGTATATAATTAACTC
>JAHQWI010000098.1 GCA_029856085.1 Promethearchaeia archaeon
CTGGAACTCTACATAATTTCTTCTTTTTACTAAAATAACCCTTTATTATTTTAATTCCTTCAGACTCTAATGCAGTAATATATTTATTATGCCTTTTAACAGCATCAAAACCGAAATCTTGTGTGATTGCTGTGAAAAAATAAATATCAGATATTACTTCATTTGGTTTTAAAAGGGATTTAAAAAGACTTCTATAGTTTAACCATTTATAGCAGATTCCAGTCTTTTTTTGATAATCATCTATTCTGTGATAAATGTTGAAACCGTCGATATACAGACTTACTTTTGATTTTTGCATGTCAATTTATTTAAAAAATACCCCTGGCCGTAACATTGTTACCCAGGGGGTCCTATGATTCGTCATCATAGGGATGCATGTGTATTATATAAAATTTATGTTAGCTTTGTCAAAATTATTTGGCTGCCCCAAGTTGCGAACTTTCGAACCAATTTTTTAAAATATTGATTGATTTAAAAAATAAATTAAAATGTTTTTCAAATATAATAATAGATATATAAATTAAATAAATGGCAAATGGTTTGGCAAGTGTCTATATTACTGAGCAAGGAGGATGGCATGCCTTGTCTAACCGTGAACAAGTAGCACAGTATTTAATGGTCGCTATATTAACAATCAACCAGCCGTATCCTCCTCATTGCAAGTTGCAAGCAGTCATACTGTTTCCAGAATTTATCCTATACATTAGACTTTAATACTTTCGTAATAAACCCATATTGGAAAAAAATAACTGATTCTAAAAAGGTAGAAGAAAAAGCATAAAGAAAGATAAAGATTAAGACTTAAGAAGTCTCACCGTGGAGGACCCACCCCAACTCCTAGTGCAAAGCCTATTGCCTGTACGGTGCATATCCAAGCGAGTCCGACCAAAGACTCGATGCCACCACCCAGTCGGCACAAGGTCACTTTTTACATGTTTTACATATTTTACATATTGACCAAGACACCATAAGGCATTGTTATCATACCTGTCATTACTTACTTCATTGGTTGTTTCGAGGTGGGTAAGAAATTTTGTAATAAAATCTTCAAGTGTTTTTCCTGTTTCTCCTTGATAAGCTTGCGTCTGTAATGTTCGTAAGTAATCACGAGGAGAAGAGCCTGTTTCTAATTGTCTTCTGCCTCCTAATGTCTTTCCTAGGCCTTGCTCGGGCATAATTGGTAAACTTTCAACTAATCCCACAGACCAGCCTGGAACGGCACAAATACATCCATTATTGACTACTTCTAATTTGGTCTGTCCCCGATGATTGCTTGAATATTCTTGAGGAAAATATACAAGCTCGTCTGTATCTAGTGCCTGTCTTAAGGTATCCCATATCCAGACATGTTTTTCGGTATTGACACGAACAGGTATTAAAGGATCAGAAGGAGAACGTCTGGTTTGATAAATTTTTCCTTCTGCTGCGTGTTTAAGAATAGCTGCTTTCATTCGGTCAATAAGAAGGGGTGTTGGTATTGCCATGGGTGTTAATTCTAAACGATCAAACCCTTGTGGAACTTTTCCACCTACAAGCTCCCTATTATGATCAAATAGTTCTACAACCTGTGTTTGGGTTGGTATTGGATACTCTTTTCCATCTATTCCAATAACCCCAATGCTTTCTGAGTTCGGAAGAAGCGTGAGAATGCTGGTGCGGTTTAAGGCGGTAACGCAACGGGCATATTCCCTTTCAACAGGAAATAACTGTTCTGATTGAGTAGCACCTTCCATAATATTTTAGATAAACAACATAAATTATAAATTTTATTGAATTTTAATATTCTATAAACTAAGTAGAAACAGTCTTTTACGATTTTCTTATGTGTCCTCAGATATAGAGATATTATGAATAGGAATAGAAAAAATAGAAAATTTTAAGTTATTTAGAGAAAAACTCAGTTGTTTTGAATTTCGTTTCTTAATCTTACTAATCTATCAGGGAAGTTTGACATCATAGCATCTACTGGTTGTCCTTTATAATTCATCTTTAGAAATTTTTGCATTGGTCTATTAAAGAGTAAGCCCCACACATAAAATCTAAATCCATTTTCTTTTACCAATTTAAATAATTCAAAAGTAGCAAAATTGTATTTCACATTAATCCCTTGGATATTTAGTTTTCTCATACTCTCCAATTCCAGATGCTCTTTTTCATTTTTTGCATACTTTAGAAAAATCGTATTAATCAAAGTTACATTCTTATCGAATTCTCTAATTTTACCAAAGATATCAGGTAGGGGAGAACCATCCATCGCAGTTTTCGCTAGCTCAATTTTATCAATTATTTTAAAATTCCTCGCAATTTCAACTATTCTTATACCAACCTCAGGGTCTCGAATATCAAAATTATAGCGGATATTATAATTTTTAAATTCACTAAAAAATTCAGGGAGTGTTAGAACTGATTCATTATTATCTAATCTTAAGGTTCTGATCTCGCTACTATCTAAATCCTTAATGGGTACATACTCTCCATTTTTTCTTAGACTTTGCTGAAAACACAAAAATATTTCTCCATCTTTAGATAATTGAGCTTCTGTTTTAATACCATCAACACCCATATCAACTGCTTTCTTAAATGATGACATTGAATTTTCGACATCTCTAAAACCCGCACCTCTATGACCCCAAACAAAAGTTTTATTCATTATATACCACCTCAACTTCATGATTAATTTCTGAAACTAAGTCAAGGAGATCAATATATACTACAAAATATTGAAGATCCCCTTCGACTTTAAGATTACCCTTAAAAAATTCACTATAACTATTTTTTCTCCCATCAATTATATCGCTCCATACTTCTTGAGAGCATTTAATATTAATTGTTGCGTCGCTTGTTTCACCTTTTCCAACTTTAAATTTACCATTCCCAAATTCTACCCAATAGGCAAAATCTGGATTTTCTAATTTAGTCTGAACAATATTCTTTTTTAACTCATCTAATTCTTGACGAAATTCTAGATTTTCTTCCGATAAGCGCTCAAATCCATGAAAAATCTCCATTATACTACTGTTGATACAGCAATTTTCACAAAGAAAATTATCAAACGAAATTACTCCACATCTTCCCATGTCACATTCCCATTTGTTGGTTTCATTGTTAACAGTAACACTTTGTCCACATTGTAGAGGTACGGTCTCTATTTTTTTTCCACAATTGCTACATACTAGACTCATCTTTACATCATCTTTAATTTTAATTTCATTCATTATACGATAATTCCAACCTAATTATAATTATTAAATGTACATATTATATTTTAAACAGAAACCGTCTGTATTCATAATTTCTTCAAAGTCTTTACAAGAGAATTTTTATAAGTTATGATTTTTTAATCTCTTTGAGTGTAAAAACATCTAAAATAGGTAAATAAATTAGGGTTTAACTTTTAAATCCTAAATAATATTATATCTCAACATTGTAAATGCACGATTTTATTAAGAATTTGAATTCGCGAGACTTAACTCTTTCAGCAATTAAGGGTACTCCTGAAAAAATACCTTTTAATCCATTTATTATGCATTTAGCTGCGAGTCTTGCTAATGTTGATTATAATCTTCAATACTGTCAAAATCCAGAGATTTTAGTAGATTCACAAATTAAATGTGCCAATTTTTTTGGTATCGATCATGTGAATGTTTCAACAGATGCTTATAGAGAAGCAAGTGCGTGGGGGGTTGAGATTGATTGGCAAAGCCACACACCTGTTGCGAAAAAGAATATCGAAATCGAAGATTTTGATTCAATAGCAGCTCCTAACCTACTTGAAAATCAGAGGATTATGAATCGGGTCAACGCTGTTAAAAAATGTTCTGAAATAATGGGGGGAAATCAATGTATAATTGGATGGATTGAAGCCCCCTTTGCCGAAATCTGCTGTTTATTTGGATTAGTAAACGTTCTCTTACAATGTAAAAAACAAAACTGGATAAATATCATAAAGGAGTTAATTAAGAGAATACTTCCTGTTCAAAAAGAATTTGCTAAACTACAGATCGAAGCCGGAGCAGATATAATTGGAGCAGGTGATTCTGCTATTTCCCAAATTGGTCCGATAAGATATGAAAAATGTTGTTTAGATGCAACCAGAGATTTATTTAACTATATTCAAAAAGAAGTTCCTGTGCTTTATCATGTATGTGGTGATAATGATATTGTTGATAAAGAAGGAAGGGATATGATAAAGCTAATATCAAGTACAAATGCAGATATAATAGATTTCGACTATCAAGTCGACTTGAAAAAAGCAAAAGAGAAATGCGGCAATAATAATTGTATCCGTGGGAATACAAATACAACAATTTTAGGTGACCCTTCATATTCAGTTACAGATGTCATAAATGAAGTATCTAAAACAATTGAAGCAGGAAAACCTGGAGGGATGTATCAGTATGCAGCAGGATGTGAATGGCCTTGGGAACCATTAAATTTAGCTATTCGAAACATAAGCATCGCAAAAGCGCTTATTGAAAAGATGGGATATTATTAATAATGAATTTTAAATACCTTATTTATGAATCCCGGGATCCAAATAAGGAATTTCAGAATAAATGATGTTTGTACGCTTCTTTCGCAATTCTTCCAATAAAGTTTCTTCGCTAAATTCTTTAATATTCATTAAGGTCCATCCGTGTACTCCTCCACTAGCTAAGCCATCTGGGGTATGCATATCTGTTCCTGTGATCATACCTATCTTATTATTATGTTTAATGCAAAAATCATAAGACTCATGATCATAAACATTTTCAGGCTTAGAATCATCATTAATAATTTCAATGTAATCTATCCCCCAATCTAATAAAGTTTCGCGAGATGGATGAGTTTTCATTTTAAATTCATATAAACTCCAAGGAATATGATTGCATACAACAATACCCTCTTGATCATGGGCTTTATTAATCGCTTCAGTAATACGATCATCCGTTGTTTTATAGGAGATCTTGGTTTCCCAATTTGAGACACCTAAAAGATTTAAATGAATTCTATTGGTAGTTATTTCAATCCCACTTAAAATTAAGAAACCTTTTTCAGCGTATTCATCTCTAACTTTATCAATCTTTTCTAAATGATGCATATTATTATGATCTGTTATAGCTAATGCATTATAACCCATTGCAATATGCCATTCAACATTTTGTTTAATCGTAAGTGCACCATCACTGAATATCGTATGTGAATGCTGATCAAATACAACATTATACATGGTGTTATCATATCCAGGAGGAGTATGAGGAATAATATCCGTCCAATCATTATCAGAATAAACCATATGCAACAAACAGTATTTTTAAGCTAAGAGATTTTAATTTTTAGTATGAGAAATAAAAATTAAAATATTAATTGAATATTTGTATTTCAGCTTTTATGTGATCTACTTACTCTTTTATGAATTAATAATTAAGAGACATTAAATGTTGTCGTCAAGAGATCCTCCTTGCGTGAAGAGGGTCCAACATATATAATATATTCTATTTTTTCTATAACCCATTCCTTCTTATCTACGTCATAATATGCCAGATCCTTTGCTTTTAAGTTCAAATTAAGAGTTTTCATTTCACCTGGAGTTAGTAAAATTTTATTAAAACCCTTAAGATCCTTGACAGGTCGATCCAGTGATGAATTTTTATATCCAACATACATTTGTACGACTTCTTCTCCGGTCATATTGCCAGTATTGGATACATCTATGCTTACTTGAATTTCACCATCAGAATTTATTGAATTTTTATCAATTCTTAGGTTATCATATGAGTACGTTGTATAACTTAAGCCATAACCAAAGGGAAAAGCAGGTTCGTATCCTTCTTTATCCATTAATTTATATCCATGATAATATCCATATTCAATTTGGGTAGTAGTTGCATCGAAATAGGGAAGTTGTTCTTCTGATTTTGGAAATACAGCAGGTAGTTTAGCACTAGGATTAATATCACCAAACAATATTTCCCCAAGTGCCGTTCCACCTTCCATTCCAGGATACCATGACATTAAGATTGCGGAAACTTTATTCTTCCATGGTTCTATCATGATGGGACCTCCTCCTTCTAATGCTACAATACAATTCTCGCTTACTGAGGCTACTGCCAGTATCAGTTTTTCATCTTTTTCATATAATCTTAAGGATTTTCGATCTCCCGTACGATCTCTAGTTCCTGATCCTTCTCCTTCATCTAAATGAGTATACCCTGCAACAATAATAGAAACATCTGAGTTATTAGCTAATTCTTTAGCAATCTCAAGATCCTCTCCTTTATTGAATATTATATTGATTGTATTTCCCACAATATTTTTTATGCCTTCAAGTGGAGTTATTACATATGGGGGATAAACTCTACTGCTTCCGTGATCTCCAATATTGGGTGTGTTTGCTAACTCCCCAAAAATCGCAATCTGTTTTACTTCATTTCTATTAAGTGGTAATATTGAATTTTTGTTCTTTAAAAGAACAATACTTTTTCTCGCAGCCTCTAAGGCTAATTCGGTGTGCTCTTTACAAGCAATTTTTTCCTTACTATAAAACTTAGGGTCCCCTTTATGTGCAAATTTGAGTTTTTGCCTTAATATCCTCAAGACACCTTCATCAATTAACTCTTCAGTGAATCTTCCTTCATTCATATATCCAATCATCTTATTTGGAGCCATACGCCATTCGAAGGGCATCTCAATATCCACACCCGCATTTAAAGCAAGTGCCCCATTTCGAATACCCCAGGCAAAATCAGTAATTACAAATCCTTTAAAATTCCAGTCTTTTTTTAATATATCTCGTAAAAGGTGCGGATTATGACCACAATATTTACCATTCACTTTATTATAAGCATTCATGATGGAAGCTACACCCGCATCGACACATTGTTTAAAGTGTGGAAGATATACCTCTCTTAAGGTTCTTTCATCTATAGATACATCTACCTCAAACCTTGTATTCTCTATACTGTTGCAGGCATAATGTTTAGCACATGCCATAATATGTTTTTGAACTCCCTTTAAGAGTGCTACACCAAAAGCTCCAAGGTGATATGTATCTTCCCCATATGTTTCTTGGGCTCTTCCCCATGCTGGGTGTCTTAATAAGTTAATACATACACCACCAAAGTAATTAGCCCCATGTACTTTTGCTTCAATTCCTATTACATCCCCAATTTTCTCCTCTAATTCTAAATCCCATGAAGCACCTCTTGCCATGGATACAGGAAAACAAGTTGAACTTCCTATAACAACCCCTCTTGGTCCATCAGAAAAAAGAACTCCAGGGATTCCAAGTTTTTTATCTTCTCCAGCAGGGATAGGTTCAGCATTATATCTCTTCTGCATTTTTGGCCCACCTTCTGCTAAAGTCCAATCTCCTGCCATCTGATATAGTTTTTCCTCCAGAGTCATTATAGAAAGAATTTTTTTTGCCTTTTCCTCGATCTGATCATCACTTAGGCCTTTTAACTCATCCCAATTTATCCACCTTTCGGAATTTTCTGACATTTTTACACCATTTTTATTGGTTTTCTATATATTTTTTGATAATAAAATTTTTTAGCTCATTTATGTTTTTTTATAAAATATTCTACTTCTTTTCGAGTAGGAATATTCATAGCTCCTTTTCTTGTTATTTTTACAGCTGAAACAGCGTTAGCGAAATAAGGAATTTTTTCTAAAGGCATATTCGTCAACAATCCAGTTATTAATCCTGCGGCAAAAGCATCACCTGCTCCAGTAGTATCGACTACATCAACTTTATATGAAGGAGCAAAGAACGCCTCATCTTTGGTTAGGACAGTTGATCCTTCCGCACCATGAGTTATAGCTAGGATCGAAGGACCTAAATCTAAGATAGTATCAAAAGCTTTTTCTCCTTTTTCTCCTGTTATGAATTCTGCTTCAGTGATAGATGGTAAAAATATATCTGTGTCTTTTAAAATCCTGAAAATATGCTCTTTAGGGTCTTTAAAATGCCACAAATCATCTCGTAGATTAGGATCGCAAGCTACTTGTAAGCCATGTTTTTTAGCATAATTAATTGCTTTAAAAATCGCACTTCGGGCAGGTTCATCTGCCATTGAAACAGTCCCACACATTAGGAGTTTAGCAGATTTAATGTATTCCTCACTTATTTCTTCTTGTGTTAACATAATATCTGCACAAGGAGAACGATAAAATGAAAAGCTAGGATTCCGTTTTTCGTCCAAGCCGACAAATGCGAGAGCAGTTTTATATTCATTAGTTATTTTAATTTGACTTATATCTACTTGTTCTTTTTTGAGAGTTTCCAGTAAGAATCTACCAAAAAATTCATTCCCTACCTTTGTAATGACACCTGAGGTTAATCCTAAGCGCTTAATCCCAACTGCGAAGTTTGCTGGTGCACCTCCCGCAAATCGTTTAAAAATAATTTGTTCCTCTAGGCGTAGACCAGGATTATCAGCAATCATATCAATTAATAATTCCCCAATTGCTATTACATCCACCATAAAAATAACACATTTATGAGTATTTTTACTTAATCCTAAAATTATCTAATTTATATTATTCTCTTTTTAATTTTTGACTTTAATTTATGACATTGTGTTTTAAGAAGGGCATATACTTGTAGCATCATTATCAACAATCGCTTGGAATTGACGTTTCGTATTTACTTCGAACAATTTTGTAGCTCTTGGATCACTTCTATCCAGCTGAGAATACGAAATCGCAGGGATATATGCATAACACATTAAAGCTTTAAGATAATTTTCCCAAGCATAATCAAAATCAAAACCTGTAATCTCTTTTTCTTCTAACCGTTTAATATAATGTTTAACCATATCCTTCTCAATTTTTCTTCTTAAATCGATTTCAACACTTTCAGCTAAGAGGTATCCAATATCCAAAATACCCCCATTTACAACTGCCGATCCCCAGTCAATAATAATAATTGGATTTTCTTTGTTATCCCCATCGAAGAATAGATTATCAACCCGAAAATCAAAATGAGAAATGGTCAAATTGTCATCTGGTATATCCATTACCAACCAAGGGAAATGTTCATGAATTTTCTGTCCAGCTTTCTGACCACCTTCAGGAAGTATTTTTTGGAATTCTTCTGATTTTATTGAAAGATCCCAACTAGTACGATAAGTATCGACTAAAGATCTTGATACCTCATCTCTAGGTTTAGGCATCCAATCAAATGAAAAAAGATCTGGAGAATCCCACCATCTTGAATGAAATTCAACTATAACATCTATTACTTGTTTAGTTTGTTCTTCATTTAATCCTTTTATTTGGTCTATTTGATCAAAACATGAACAATCATCTAGAATGAGAATATATCTTTTTGTTTCTTTATCAAAATCATAATGAATAACTCCTGGAACTCGTATTGGGCTTTTTGGTGCTACTTCTGTATAAAACCTAATCTCTCTCTCATATAGATTATATTGTTCAGCAATAGCTAAGGCAGTTCTAAAAGTCGTCGGCATTTTTGCAATCATTGTTTCTGGGGCTTCGGGAGATTCTTTATCATAAGTTATTGTTAATCGTGCCATATCACTTACAAATCCTTCCCCTGCGCCCCACGGTTCTCTCGAAATTGATTCGATATTTATATCTTTGAGATATCCTGAGCTATGAAGAGCTTCATTTAACCATTCAGAAGTTATTCTCTTTGTTCTTTTAGGTATCATTTTATGACAATCACCTTAAGTTTTTGTAATTATTATTAGGTTTTCAACTTTAATGCTTAAAATATTTTCTTCTACACAAAAGAAAAATCATTAGAGTAATCCATATTTTTTTTGCATATTTCGGATAAAAGCAGCTCCTTTTCTTATGAGGACATCTCCGCTTGGAGCAAGCTGACGCCAAACCCATGTATTCATGTTGTCGGACATATCTACAAAGCTTTCCAATGCAGCATATCCTTGATAATTAATTTCAGAGAGTGCTTTGAAAATTCCATCCCAATCAACCAAACCCGTGCCTGGAATGCCGCGATCGTTTTCACACAAATGGTAATGAATAAGCTTATCTCCCGCTAATTTAGTAGCCTCATAAAAACTCTTTTCCTCAATGTTCATATGATATGTATCAAGATGAATTCTTAAATTATCCTCATCTATCATGTCTATTAACTTTAAAGCTTGCTCACATGTATTTACTAAATAGGTTTCATACCGATTAACTGGTTCGAGACCAATTAAAACACCTAATGTTTTTGCATACTGCGCCACTTCTTTTAAACATTCAGCAGAATATTCCCAAGTTTTTTCAGTTGGTCTGTCTCTTGTTGCTTTAGAATGTTGAGAGTAAATTACTCCTGATAGACTTGTACCACCGACATCATATGTTGCTTTAACACATGCCTTTAAGTATTCAACACCTTTTGCCCTAATGTCAGAATTATTACTCGTTATATCTGTATCTTCAGAGATCACGGTTGATGTAACTATAGCAAGCCCAACTTTCTTCAATCGTTCAGATACAGCTTTTGTATCGAAATCCTCCAAAACCATAAGTGGAATTTCAATAAAATCTAATCCTAATTCCTTAGCTCGATCAATTATATAGAGGGTTTCGTTGCTCCATTGTGAGCAATATGCATATGCATGAATACCTAACTTCACTATTCTTCTCTTCTTAAAATTTTAATAAGGAAATTTAGCTACAAATGATATTAAATGTTTTTGTTTTATAATTAAATTTTATCTTTCATGGCTTTTTTTGAGTAGATCTATAACCTCATCTGCAGTTGCCACTTTTGCATGATTTTCGTAATCAGGAAGTTGAAAAGTATCTTTCGCAATATCTCTTAAAGTACTTTCAGATACGTTTTTATCCTTAAAATCCATCCACATTCCAACTTCCTTCAAGAACTCATCCATTTCATCACACGCTTTTTCTGCTGCGATTTCATCAGATTCATCCTTTAAGGCGGGATTAAATAATCTAGCAACTGTTGCATATTCCTTAATTAAATGTTTCCAAGTCCATCGATTTATTGCCGGGTACATAATAGCTAGCGCTTCCCCATGTGCGATATGGGAAGCACTTCCACCAATGGCCATTCCCATCCCATGCGGTAATGTTACACCCGAATTAGTAATAGCAAGTCCTCCAAGTGTATTTGCCCAATGGAGTGCTTCTCTGGCTTCTTTATTTTGTCCATCTTTTATAGCAATTGGCAAGTTCTTAATTATAAGTCTCATTCCTTCTATAGCATGCATATCTATATAATCAGAAGCATTTGCATTATGAGTGTATGCTTCAAATGAGTGACAAAATGCATCCCACCCTGTAGACGCTGTGACATGCGGAGGCAACGTTAGTGTTAATTCAGGATCGACAATTCCTACAGTTGGACATAATAATTTATCATAAAGCGCATATTTGGAATGTATGTCTGTCTTTGTTAATACAGCAGCAGGAGTAACTTCTGATCCAGTCCCTGCGGTAGTGGATACAGCAATAATTGGAAGTATTTTATCTTCAATTGGTTTTCCTTCAATTACACGGTATTCCCATGCGTCTCCTTCATGAGTAACCCCAACTGAAATACATTTAGCAGTATCCATACTTGAACCACCTCCAACGCCTAAGATAACATCTACATTATTCTTCTCACCAATTGTGACTCCGGCATTAACGTTATCCGTTGTTGGATTGGGTTGTACTCCATCAAAATGAAATACCTCAACTCCCGCATCAGCACATAGCTTCTTTATTCTTTTAAATACGGGTTCAAGAGCAGGAAAAGGTTTAACCGTTACCAATAGGCAACGTTTACCATATTCTGCTACAATTTCACCTACTTCAGAAACACTCCCCCAACCAAATCGAAGATCAGTTGGATTATAATAATTTATATTCCTCAATTATTTCCACCTATTTTTGGTTTACATCAATAAAAACTTTCATTACTTTATCTTTTTTATCATCAATAAATTTATAAGCTTTACTATAATCCTTGAATGGAAAGTGCATAGTCATCAATGGTTCAAGGGTTATTTTTTTCGCGTCTACAAGCTCAATAGCTTTATTATAATCATCAGTTTGATACATTAAAGTACCAATCAACCTGAGCTCACGATCTTGCACAAATCCAAGATCAACAGCAGGTTTATTACCAAAAACACCAACAACTATTATATCAGATCCTTTTCTTGCGTTTTCAATGGCAGTATCTATTGTTTCATTGGCACCAACACATTCTACTATTAAGTCTGCTTTATCTGATCCAAACGCTTTTACAATTTCCTCAGACAGATCTTGTTTTGTTGGATTAATAGTAAAGTCAATCCCTACGTCTTTTGCTATTCCTAATCGAAAATCACTCAAATCTGTAATCATTACTGCTTTAGCTCCAAGAGCTTTAGCAGTCTGTCCTACTAAGTTTCCAATAGGACCAGCTCCTAGTACCAAAACATTAAAACCTGTAATATCTCCGCCTCTTGACACAGCATGAACTGCTACGGCACAGGGTTCAATCATAGCGCCTTGTTCATATGTCATATCATCAGGAAGCTTTATTACTTTTTCTGAATCGACAGCAAAAAACTCGGAACCTGCTCCAGTTGTTTGAAATCCCATTACTTTCAGATCATCACAAATATGATATCTTCCATGAGTGCATGGATAACATTTATTGCACACAACTTGAGGTTGAATGGTTATCTTATCACCTAGTTTAAGATTCTTTACATTTAGACCAATTTTTTCAATTTTACCAGAAACCTCATGTCCTTGAGTAATAGGATAATCCGTATATGGATGTTTTCCATGATAAACGTGAATATCGCTTCCACACACACCAATTCTCATTATTTTTACAAGGACATCATTTTGCTTTATCTCAGGAATCGGAATATCATGAAACTCTATTTTACCTGGAGCTGTCATTATTTCTTGCTTCATAATTTTTACTCTTTTTTTTTCTTATAATTCTATACAAAGACAGAATATTCTTAATAGTTTTAATATTCCCATTCTAAAAAAGAAAAGGAAAGAACTCATGGAAAAAAATTTCATTTTATATTGGAATTTTGATGAAATCTTTGATGGTAAAGACATCTTAGAATCAGTATCAAATAAAAAAGATCAAATTATAGGGTATGCAGATCTTTTGGATGGTATTAAGGGAAAAGCGCTCAGATTCGATGGTTATACAACTCATCTAACGATCCCAAAAAATAGACTTCCTGAATCCCTTGAACAGTTTACCATTAGTGCATGGATAGCTAATGGTGCTTATACATGGAACGAGGGACCTATTATCGAAAATTATGATGAAAAAAATGGATTCTTTCTTGGTGTGACTGATAATGGTAGAATCCGTTTTAAAGTAATAATTAATGGAGAAGCATTTAAAGTTGAATCTGAACAGAAAACACCTCTTTTCAAGTGGATGAATGTTACAAGCGTGTTCGATACTACTCGTGGAATGTTTCTCTACATAAACGGTGAATTGAAAGATTCTATAGATATTAAAGAACTCGTAGGAAAAGTGAGCCTTCCTAATGAATTGATTAATATAGGCAGGGCTGCCGAGGAGGTTCAACCTACAAATGGCGTGAATAATGGTGGTCATTTTGCTTGTCCGATTTACCTTGACGGAATCATTGACGAACTAAGATTTTTTGATAGAGCATTATCTGCCGAACAAATTGAAGAAAGTTTCACGAGCATGAAAGATATAGGAGAACCCCCCTTGGAAAAGCGCGGACTTCCATCGCTTCCTGAAGGTCCAAACAGATTCGGGGCATATTACACCACGCTTAAATACTATAAAGAATGGGATCGTCTTTGGAGAGTAAAAGAACACGCGGATGTAATTGTTCTCTTTGATGAGATGCCCATTAAATACGTTTTCTGGAGAGGGTTAAATTACATTTCTGCATGGGTAACGGGTAATGGTATCTGGTATACGAACGAATTTAACGAAACGTGGGCGGATAAATTTGATCCAGATATAAACGGATGTGCTGAACCTATGTCTGATAAACAGTGCAAGACTTCTCATGTACGTATTATAGAATCGAATGATGCCCGAGTTATAGTTCACTGGCGTTATGCTCTTATAGACACACATTATAGACAGGCAAGGGTGGATCCGCTTACTAAATGGGGGGATTGGTCAGATGAATATTATGTAATTTATCCTGATGGAGTTGGGATTCGAGATATAACATTACATAGTTCTCAACCAATGGAGCCTCACGAATTTCAAGAATCAATCGTGATTTTAGGTGAAGGAATGTGCCCCGAAGATGCCTATGATTTAGATGCGGTTACCTTTCTCAACATGGAAGGGGAATCATATACATATAGCTGGGAAAAATACAGCCCCAAATTCTTCCTAGGCCCAAAAAATAAAAATATTGAAATAATTAATGTAAAATCAGAGACTGTTCCTTTCTTAATCGTTCCGGATGGTCCATGTATCGTTGTGGGAAAACAATTTAACGGAAAAAAACGCCGTAACCCATTTTTCTTCCCTTATGCATATTTTGTAAAAAGCGGCTCACATTTTCCATGGTGGAATTCTTGGCCCGTCGCTAATATCCCTACGGATGGAAGATTTACTTCAGTTTCTGATCGCCCCGCTCATACGAACGTCTCGTCAATGGCAGAATGGGCAGATTATGAAGTAGGTCCGGAATTAAGGAGGAGGATCATGCTTCATGGCGTTTGGGATAAGAACAATAAAGAAGAATTGGTTGTCTTGGCCAAATCTTGGCTGAGAGCACCTGAAATCGAGCTGAAAACGGATGCATTTGATGATGGAAAATACGTACCCCATGAGAGAGCATATTACTTCACGTGTAAGGCTCTAAATTCAAATAATCCTCTTGAATTCAAGATTAACGCGAGTAAAGAGCATCCAATAATGAATCTCGCACTTGTCATCCGGAATTTTGATGCTGATATCCTTCTTAAAGTCAATGGTGAAGATATTCCCCATGGTAAGAACTTTCGATATGGAATAGAGCATGATATTGATGAAAATAAAGTAGTGATATGGATTAAATTAAATGTAAGTGATCCTACTCAAATTTTAATAAGTCCAAGAGGTGAAATGTAAAAATGAAATCTGATAATGCAATGAAAATCTTCAAGAAAATGTGGAGTAAGCAACTCTTTGGAAAGGATCTTGAAACCTTTATTGAAGTACTAAAGCATTCTACAAATAAATCTGAATATGCTGAAGATGAACTTTATGGATGGGAAAAAGTTGTTCAAGTTAATTTAAAAGACGCAGAAAATTTCTACTTAAAAACAGATGAACCTTTTGCTGAACACCCTAAATTAGCCATAGAATATGGAAATGCAGATTCTCCCGATACTACTATAATTACTGATGGAGATACCCTAACAGGAATTATATGTGGAAGAGTTCGTTTATCTCAGGAAAATTCCGAATTATTTAAGGTTAAAGGTGACCAGACACAGGGATCTATCATCTTCATCTTGTTAATGATTATCGGACAAGAATTTGTAGAGCAAGATAGACAAGCAGAAGCAAAAAAAAACGGAAAAAAAATTAAAACTGAATAAAAAATTGTTATCAAATCATTTTGCCAAAATTTACACCAAAATTATATTGATATTACAGATTTAAAAGTCTCTGCATTGATATTAAACTGAATAAATGGTTTATCAATTATTATTACCTAAAAAAATAAATTCCATAAACAATTTTAATTAATTGATTTTCGAGCTTATTTTAAAATAATAAGGGATTAAGACATCATGAGTTCTAAGAAAAAAGATTACTATGAAGTTCTAGGGGTAGGTAAGGATGCATCCACAAATGATATAAAGCTAGCTTATCGTAAATTAGCAAGAAAGTTTCATCCAGATGTAAATAAAACTGATCCAAAGGCAAAGGAAAAATTTATCGAGATTCAAGAAGCTTATGAAGTATTGAATGATGAAAATAAAAGGGGTAATTATGATCGTTTCGGTCATGGCGGAGTGCAGGTTGATATGAGTGATTTCTTTTCAGGGGGAATTCCTGGGATCGATGAACTTTTCAGAAGTATTTTCGGTGAATTTAGTCCTTTTGGTGGATTTGATGGTTTTGGTGGTAGTGGTTCGCGAGCAAGAAGAAGAACAGCCCCTCGTCGAGAAGTAGGACAAGATATTGAGGATCATATAGAAATTAGTTTTGAAGAAGCTATGTTCGGGGTGAAAAAAGATGTTTCAATAGAGCGATATACACCCTGTGATGAATGTGAAGGAACAGGAGCAGAGGATCCCTCAAGTGTAATTACTTGTCCAGAATGCCAGGGATCAGGTCGAATTAGAAAAATGACGCAATCTGGATTTGGTACAATTATTCGAGAATCCGCTTGTTATACATGTAAGGGAACTGGGCAAGTAATAAAAAAAAAGTGCAAGGTTTGCGATGGTAGTAAAGTTGTTCCTGAGGAAAAAATGATTCATGTCTCGATTCCAGAAGGTATTGAAAATGGTGTTCACTTAAAGATTCAGGGTGCTGGACATGTACCTTCTGTGAATGCTATTCCAGGAGATCTTTACTTAGGTGTTCGGATTACCGATAATGAAAAATTTATACGGAGAGGGAATGATCTATATACTCCTACTAATATTGATATAGTTACTGCAATTATTGGTGGAAAAATTACAGTACCTACTCTAGACTATAAGGAAAATAAGGTTACTGAGAAAGAATTGCCAATCCCAGCTGGAACACAGCCCGGAACTGAATTTCGAATTAAAAATCGAGGTGTTTCTTATATGCGTGGAAGAGGAAGAGGAGACCAATATATAATTATAAACATCGAAATACCTAAAAAAATATCAGAAAAACAAAAAGAATTATTATTGAAATTTCGGGAATTAGATAAGTAGGAATATTACATGTGAGAATCAAGCCATTCAATTACTTCATTAAAGACTTCATCACGATTGATTTCATTAAATAGTTCATGCCTTGCGTTTTCATAGAATTTATATGTAACATTTGTATTACCGTATTTCTTAAGACGATTAATCATTGCTTTAACACCTCTAGTTTTGTTTCCAATTGGACATAAAGATCCTGAGATAAAAAATATCGGTAAATCCTTTGGTATTTTTTTTTCATTTTCAGCATTATATATTTTATCAAATCCAAGGATAAATTCTAACCAAAGAGTTGCAGGAGGGACAAATCCGCACCATGGGTCATCAATATACTTTTGAACTTCGGATTTATCTCTACTAAGCCATTCAAATCCTGTAGCACCTTCATCCTTTTTCCACTCTCGATTATTAGATTTAAAATTCATATTATACATTTTTTGACTAGGTGTTGTAGGACCCAATTTCTTAATCTCTCCTTTAAGAATAATCTTTCCAGCTTTAATCACAAGAGCTCTTACCTTCCCATTAGTACCACTTAGAATACATCCTTTTATTTCATCTCCCCATTCCTGAATATAATCTTGTGTAATAAAAGCACCCCATGAATGTCCTATTAAAAATAATGGAAGATTAGGATGTTCACTCTTGATAATTTTTGACAACTCATGAGTACCATTTACAACTCCCCGCCATCCATTTGGTCCTAGAACTCCAGCTTTCCCCTCTAAAGTGGCTTCTGTTAAGTCTCCAGCAGTTAGTCCATGTCCACGCTGATCATTTGCATAGCAAACGAATCCTTCCTTGCATAAAACCTCCGCAACTCCAGTGTATCTTCTAGCATGTTCTGCTAATCCATGAAGTATCTGAACAACAGCCTTTGGTTCGGTTTCAGGTTCCCATTTGTAAACAAAAATCTCAATACCATCTTGATCAGTAAAAGTAAAAGTTGAACTTTTCATCTTATTATCATCTTTTTTTATTATTATTTTAAACAGTTTAATTATTAATTTATTAGTTAATTTCTTCTTATGATATTACAATATATAAAATTTTTATCAATGATGATTTTATGAATACTAAAATTCTAATTACTGGACCTCCTCGATGCGGTAAGTCAACTTTAATAGTTAAATTAATTGAATATTTTTCTAAAAGACAAATCACTGTACATGGTTTTTTAACTCCAGAAGTTAGAGAAGGAAGTAATCGAATTGGGTTCGATATTGAAGATATTAAAACAAAAGAAAGGGAAAAATTAGCAAGAAAAGGGAATTATAATACTAAATATCATTTAGGCAGCTACTGTGTATTTATAGAAAGCTTTGAGAAAATTATCTCAAAATATGAAGATATTCTATTTCAGGAAGGAGATTTAATTATAATTGATGAGATTGGAAAAATGGAACTATTTTCTAAAAGATTTCAGAATTTCATTACAAAAATATTTGCTTCTAACATTTCAATTATAGCAACAGTTGGATTAACAATTAGACATCCCATAAAGGATCATCTTTTAAACATCCCAGATGTTAACCTTTTCAACTTAGACCGTAAAAATTTTGAAAAGACTTATCAAAACATAATCTTAATGATATAGGGAATTAACACACACCCTTATAAATCCATCTTATTAGGATTTTTCTTTCACAAAACTTTATATTGAGAATATTTTTATTTTATTAAGTAAGATAGAGTCTTATAGTATGAAAGCGGATCTGTTTTTGAAATGGAAATGTGATAAATGCGGTCATGAGTTTGATTCAGATGACTTCCCAGAGGAAGGATTTAAATGTCCGGGATGTGGAGGCGAAGATTGTTCCTTTAGCCTTTTAGATTAGTAATATTATCAATAAATGTCATTTCTAAATTGGATCTCCTAGAAATTCAAGTATATTAATTGAATTTTTAAATTTTACTGAATTCAAACACAATAATTTTTATATACTATTATTCAAAGGAAATAAAATGATTGAATGTAATCAAGACGTTAGAAAGAAAGCATGTGCTTGTACATACGATTGCCAAAGAAGAGGTAAATGTTGTGAATGTTTAAATATCATCTCTCTAAGAACTAGCTACCTGGATGTGCTTTTGCCAGAATTTCAAAAGAAGCTGAGAAATCCTATAACAAAGATATCGAATATTTTGCTAAACTAGTATTAAACAGATGATTTTACTAAAGAAGAATTTATAATCTTAATGGAGAATTGCCTAAAAACCCATTTTGAGTTTTGTGTAATTTAATTTGTTCTTCCATAATTCCAATTCTACTGTTTTGTTAAAATTTATAAGGGTAAAACACGATTAGAATTGTATGGATTTAACGAAAATCTATAAACGGGGTTTAGTTGTTTCATTTTTACTCCTTATCTTTATAATTGGCGTTTTATTCATTCCTAATGCAAATGATAAGCAAATTATTGATGAAAAATCGCTTTCTTTAAGCGCATCAGAAGATCCTTATGAACCGAATAATGATTATACTACCGCATTTGATCTTACAGGATACTATAACATATCGTTAAGTTCAATCTTCGGATTAGGTGCTCAACATGATGATGATTGGTATCGAATAGATGTTGCTCTTGAATTTGAGCATTTGATTATAGAATGTAGTTTTTCCAATATATCAGGGAATATAGACATGGATCTTTATTATGATTCTGACCCTTTTAATCCAGTAGCAACGAGTTGGACTGAGAATGATTATGAGTATATCTACTATAGTTTACCATGGAGTGGTATTTATTACATTAAGATTCATGGTCTAAATAATACTAATAACTATAATTTAAGGTGGATGGGAGATGATATCTATGAAGAAAATGATGATTGGACGATGGCTCATGATATTTCGGGTAATGAATATATTAGTCATATGGGCATTCAAGCAGATGAGGATTGGTATATGATATGGATCGATCCAGGTGAAGAACGAATTTATGCAGAATTATCTTTCTCACATGCAGCTGGGAATATTGACATGGAGATTTGGTATTGGGATGGAAGTCTCACTAAACTAGCTTGGAGTGACTCTTTAGATGACAACGAATATATTGATACATTTGTTCCTTGGCCAGGTACTTATTATATCAAAGTTTTTAGAGATAACGCTGGAAATTCATATAATTTATGGTGGGAAGACCTTATTACTACTGGAGGAGATGATGATATGGAGGAAAACGATGATTATTGGAGTGCTCAATGGGTCAATCAAAATGATTATTATCATGATTTGAGGATTGTTTATAGTGATGAGGATTGGTTTCGGACATACTTAAATCCGGGGGATGTTATTGATGTTAGCATTTACTTCGACCATATGGCTGGTGATTTACAGTTGGAACTTTATGATCCGTTTGATACTATTAGCCCGCAAGTAGAATCTAAATCTGGAGATAATGATGAACTTATTTCGTTTACTATAGATACCCAAGGCGATTGGCGAATTCGAGTTTATCATGCTTTTGGAGATTCTGAAGTATGGTATAATTTAGAAATACGGTTACAGGGAGGAGGACCTGGAGTTGAGGATAACTATGAAGATAATGATGATTCTGGACAAGCTTTCGACCTTACTTACTATGAAGGAAAGTGGTTAAGTGGAATAGATGGATTTGGATCTCAATACGACGATGATTGGTATAAGATTAATGTAGAACCAAGTTTTGAGCATCTATTTGTTGGTTTTCACCAATTTGACGGTGATATTCAACTTGAGGTTTATGATGAGAGTCTTAATGTTTTAGGAGGAAGCCATCATGATAACCATGATGGACGTATTATAGTGAACCTTCCCTCAAGTGGGAATTACTACTTTAAAGTTTACGGAGATAATAAAGGTACTAATTACGATTTACAGTATATAGCTTTTTGTCTGCTAGAAGAGCAAACATTGTTAAGTGATGCTTATGGGATGGGAGTTCAGGATGACTTTGATTTTTATCTAATTGATGTAACATTTGGATTCCTTCAGTTGCAAATTAATCTTACGTTTACCCATACCTTACCCTTAGAAGATATCAATATGACACTCTACAATGAAATGAGTCCTGATAGTTTTAGCAATAATACGTTGGATGATAATGAATTTATCGATGTTAATCTTGATTATCCTGGTATGTACTTCCTTGTAATTTATGGATTTAGTATAGGAAATGAATATGATTTATGGTGGGATGATATCAAAACTGATCCTAGATCTGATGATGATTACGAAGAAAACGATGATTGGTCTTCTGCTTATGATCTCACTTTATATGAGGATACATGGTTAATGCCGAAATATAGGCCAGAAATTCATACATATGAAGATTGGTACAAGATATATGTAAACAGGTCAGGCATTCAAGCAGATGAAGATTGGTACAAGATCTATATAGATAAAACACACGTAGAATTATTTGTAGCTGTATCTTACGATTCTGCAGAAGGCTTAATGGGTTTTGACATTTATGATGCGGATATCAACAAAATTACAGGAAACTTTTCTTTAACTGATAATGACTATATTCTTTATGAGGTTCCATCAAATGGAACTTACTATATTAGAGTTTTTGGAGATAATTCGGGAAATGTGTATAATCTAAGGTGGGCAACTCGAGAACCTGAGGAAATTGGGATTATCCCTGGCTATGATTTACTTATCTTAATTGCGTCAATCATAGGGGTTACAACAGCAGGTATCAAAATAAAGAGGAGTAAATTAAAGCATAAATAAATAATTTTTTCCTTTTTTTTTCTTTTTCTATACTTTATTTTAAAAATTTTATGTGAACAATTTTTTTTTAAAAAATAGATAAAAGACGCTTGAGATATATACCCGCCCTTCTGTACTGTACCCGTCACCAGGTAACAGTTGGAGCATCAAACTATGCGGCCTACCTAAAGCTCGCTCCAAGTACCTCATCACTTTCATTTGGCCTTGCACCAAGGTTTTAGCTCGTTCCAACCATTCCTTCCTACAATTTCTCTGGCTTATCCAAGTCATAAATATGCGTAGAAAGGCAGTGTCGTTTCAGTTGCTAAAATACGATTCTCACCGTAGTAGTTATCTACACCTTGCTTGGAGAGTGGGGCGAGGTTCCTCAGCGGGTTAAACCCACCGTCAGCACCATATCTCACTCGTCTCGTTTTTAAAGGTAAAATAAGTATTTAAACTTTTGTCTCTTAATGGATTATTTGCTTATTTATTTTCAGCATTTAATTCATAGGATATGATATCACAATATTTTTTAAAGCCTAATTTTCTGTATATTCTCTCACCTAAAGATGACGCTTGAAGTACTCCAACTTTGTACTCCATTTTAAGAGCATCTATTAATGCAATTTTACTTATGGTGAGACCAAATCCTCTATTTCTGTAATCTTGTAATGTAGATACAGCATGAAGACCTGATACTCCCGAAGAAAGATATAACATAAGAGCTGAAACAACTTTTCCTTCAAATTTTCCTATATAAAATTTTGCTTCAGATTCTAAAACTAAGAATTCAATTAATTCAGAATCAATTTTTATACCAAAAACTGATGAAACAATCGTAATCCAGTGATTTAGAGATTCTTCGTTATCAACAATTTCAACCACTAAATCATTTTCATCTAATATCTGTTTCTTTAGATTTTTTAAATCCACTGCCATTCCAGCTTGTTGATAGACATTTAAAAAACCATTTTTCTCAAGAATCATTCCTAAATTATCAGGTTTAGTTAGTGGTCCTACTGTCCAGCCATTAGGCGCTTTACCTTTTTGGATTAATCTTTTTATATTGGAAATCTCATTTTCTGCATTTAAACTTTCAAAATTGGCTCTAAATATACACTTTGGCCAATCTACATTCCTAGTATCCACCCAACTTATTTTATCCTCTAAGTGAGATATGAAATTAGGATGATAAGAAGATTTAGTATAAAAATCGTTAAGGTTTTGCTCGATATAGAAATTTATTGTTTTTGAAGTTATTTTTTTAAGAATTTTATTCATTGTTTTATCACTACAGACAATAATACCATATAATAATCTTGTCTTCTAAAAATTTTACTGCTAATCATTCAAATAATAAAAATATAAATATAAAAAAAAGAAGATTTTTTATTGCCTAGTTTTTCATTTCTAAATTAGGGAATTACTATCGTTAAAAGATCAGCTAAAAGTCCAGCTCCTCCATTGAATAATAATAGAAATCCCAAAAAAATCGATGCGGTTAAAGACATTACTACTAATAGAGTATTTATACTTGGTCCTGCGGTATCTTTAAACGGATCTCCTACAGTATCTCCTGTTATAGAAGCTTTATGTACATTTGTTCCTTTTCCACCTAAGTTTCCATCTTCAATCCATTTCTTAGCGTTATCCCAAGCACCTCCCGCATTAGACATCATCACAGCAAAGACAAATCCAGATAAAATTGCACCACCTAAGAAAGCACCCAATGCTGCAACACCAAACAAAACTCCAATAGCAATAGGTACTATAATTGAAATGATACTGGGTAATATTAATTCTCTTATGGATCCCTTCGTCGCTATATCTATAGTTTTGCTGAAGTCAGCAGGTTCTTCTCCAGATAGGATTTTAGGATTTTCTTCAAATTGTCTACGAATTTCATCAACCATCTTTGCGGCATTTCTTTGTACAGCTAATATTAATAAAGCAGAAAACAGAGCAGGAATAACTACTCCAACAAAAGCACCTATTAAAACATTTACATTTAATAAATTGATAGAATCTATAGTTGCTCCTTTAGCTCTTGCTTCTTCGACAAAAGAAAATAGTAATGCTAATACAGTAAGGTTAGCGGCTCCTATGGCGAATCCCTTTGTAATTGCTTTAGCCGTATTTCCTGCTGAATCTAAACGATCAGCTGTACGGATTACATCTTCTCCTAAGTCCCCTTGTTCTGCTATTGCTCTTGCATTATCGACAATAGGTCCATAAGCATCATTTGATACTATGGTTCCTACAATTGATAACAGTCCTACAGCTGCCATTGCTACTCCAAAAAAACCAGCTAGCCAAAATGCAACAGCCATGGCAAGTATAACTCCTAACGCAGGAGGAACAACGCTTAATAGTCCATATGAGAACCCAGAAAGTATTACAACCGCATGTCCCTCCTTAGCAGCATTAGCTATGTTCCTTGTTGGTTTTTTATCATCTCTGGTGAAATAATCACTTGTAAAACCTAATATAATACCAGCTATGAGCCCAATTGCTGATGTTCCCCAGATGCGCCATAGTAAACCTATTTCTGCTGCTTCTAATCCAATTGATAGGAGAAACGTAAACAAAGCAGATAATCCGAAGTAGACTAAAGTTGCTAGATAAGTTCCTGTATTTAAGGCTTTTCCAGGCTCATCAGAACCCTTCAGTTTTATTAGATATATTCCAATCAACGATGCTATTAATCCAACGCCGCATAAAACTATGGGTGCTACTACTAGTACGGCTCTTCCTTCTGCTGTTAAATCTATACCTCCAAAAGGGAAATAAATGGTTGACGTAATGCTAAAAGCAGCTGCAAGCATCATTGCAGCAACTATAGATGCAACATAAGAATCGAATAGGTCACTTCCCATACCAGCTATATCCCCAACATTATCACCCACATTGTCAGCAATTGTGGCGGGATTTCGTGGATCATCTTCAGGAAGATTATATTCTGCTTTACCTACAAGATCCGCGCCGACATCTGCGGTCTTCGTGAAAATTCCTCCGCCACATTTCATGAATAATGCGACGCTACTCGCCCCAAAGCTAAATCCCAGCACTATCATGGGATCTGGCATGATCCAATATAATGTAGAGACTCCGATTAATGCAACACCAACTACAGCAAGTCCCATAACAGCCCCTCCAAAAAAGGCAACGTCAAAACCCTTTTTAGTTCCTATTGTGCATCCTTGGGCGGCTCTGGTATTTGCTTTAACACCAACATACATCCCTAGCCAACCTGCAAACATAGAACCGACAGCTCCAATTATATAAGCAAGCATTTGTTCCCAATTTAAAGCATCAGAAAACAATCTTGTATAGGTATCGCTATCTTCAAAAGGAGTTGGTAAAAATAACATTGCAACTGCAAGGATTGCCACAAAAATTCCTAAAATCTTGTATTGGATCTTAAGATAAGTTATTGCCCCCTCTTCTATGTAACCAGCAACCTCTTGCATTCTCTCATTACCAGGGTCTTCTTTTAAGACTAAGTATCTAAAGTACATTGCCATAACAATAGAAATTATCCCTGCTACTAACGCAACAATTAAAATTATTGGTACAGCCATAATTTTTCACTTAAATGTTAATTTTTTTTTAGAGTTTTTAAAATCAAATATAGAATAATATCACTCAAAATTTCTTAAATCATTAAAATATTTTGAATTTTAAAGTAATATTTAATTCAATCGCAGATTATTGATTAGAAACAACATAAAAAAGGTGGAATTATTCTTGGTTCTAGAAATTTATCATATAATTATTCTGATTTTTGTAGGAGCTCTTGTAGGAATAAGTATGAGTTTTGTAGGACAGACTGGTCAAGGAGTTGTAGTTCCTCTTATTCTTCTAATGACAGGAGATGTTTTATTAGCAATATCTGTGAATGTTTTAAATGATTTTATTGCTGCCACTTCTGTAGCAATTAATTATGTAAGAAAAAAGCAATATTATCTGAATAAGAATATTATTATTTTAATCGTAATCTCCTTAATTTCTTCCTTTTTCGGTGTCCTTATTTTAATGTCTACTCGGTTAAGCACGATTTTTGGGTGGTTCTTACCAGCTTTCATTATTTTCTTAGGTACCACCATTCTTTCTAAAGGATTTCCTACTTCTGAAACCTTGAAAGAGATGGTTCATAAAATTTCACAGAGATATTTGAAAAATAAAAGAAAAAATTTAGATTTTGAAAATCTTGAGGAAGCCCCAGTAAATAGATTAAATACTGAAGATGAACAATTAGAAAGTGTTATTAAACCAAATTCAAAATTGTTCTTTCTATTAGCACTAGTTTTAGGAATTATAGTAGGACTTAATTCAGGGATGTTTGGTGCGAATTCAGGGTTCATCATAACATTAGTTTTAATTATATTGTATGGATACCCTTTAAAGAAAAGTGTAGGAACTGCTCTAATTCTAAGCATTATCATGTGTATTTTTACGTTTAGTACATATCAAATACTAGGATACATGGTTAAAGATCAACTTTTTTTTAACTGGGAATTCGTACTCTATCTTGGTATAGGTTCCTTTATTATGGGATTAATTACTTCCAACTTTGTACAAAAAATTTCAGCAAAAGCAATGGGGCGAGGAATGGGAGCAACTATGATTCTTTTAGGATTAATCTCTTTAGTATTTTATTTTATCAGTTAATTTTAAGCACAAGAATATACATTTTAAGATTTGATTATAATATTAAATTAAGAAGGACATTATATGATATAACAAGAAGTTAGATAGTCAAGAATAATCTATTAAAATAATTTAAAAAGATCGCAGAAGGTTATTTAGATGGATGAATTAAAATGTGAAGTCTTGATAATTGGAGCTGGTCCTGCAGGGTTAAGTGCAGGCGTTTATTGCGCCCGAGCTAATAGAAATGTCATAATCCTTGACGGAAAAGAATTATCCGCCTTAGCACAGACAAAAGAAATACAAAACTGGCCGGGAGAAATTGATATTAAAGGAAAACATCTATTAGAGAAATTTAGAGCTCATACTGAGAGTTATTCAGAAAACATTAGAATTATTAAAGGCGACGTAATCTCACTAATGCTTGGAATGGGTGTAAATAGGACATCAACCAGAACAGCTAATATTACTTCTGATGTTGTTATTATTGCTACTGGCAGAGGTACACGAAAAGAAATAATAAAAGGCGAGGAAACATTACTTGGTTATGGGGTGTCTTATGGTGCATTATATGATGGACCTTTATACAAAGATAAAGATGTATATTTGTATGGTACAGACGATGAAATGTTAGAAGATGCTTTAGCATTACAACAAATGGGTTGTATCGTACGTATAATCACAAAAGTTGGAATTGAAAAATTGCCTGAAAAGATATATGAAGTAAAAGACGTTGGAATTGAAGTTTTTGAAAATATGGAAGTAGTTGAAGCAGTTCCAGATTCGGAAGGAGCGATTCAAAAAATTATATGTAAGTCTACTAAGCCTGAATCAGAAGAGATTGAAGAAAAAAAGGAATTTGAATTAAGTTGTTTATTTATTTTATCTCATATATCCTCTAATTCAATTTTCAAAAAAGCGGGAGTAGAATTAGATAACAAGGGAAATATTAAAGTGGACGAAGAACAAAAAACAAATCTTAAAGGAGTTTATGCTGCTGGGGATTGTACAGGGGGAGTTTTTCAAGTAGTTTTTGCTACAGCAGAAGGTGCACGAGCGGGAATAAATGCATGTAAATATCTTCGGCAATTACAGAAGGAATAAATTAACCAAAAACAATATCGGAAAAAAAAATTTAAACGTTTATTAAGATTATTATATGTATATTTGAAAGAATCCACAAAATAAAGGAGATTAAAATTGTCTGATAAAGATGGGTTTGATTTAGTAATTATTGGTGGTGGACCAGCAGGATTAACTGCTGCAATTTATGGCGGAAGAATGGGTTTAAAAACTGCTCTCTATGAGGGTAAAGGTTTTGGAGGTTTAGCTGGGACAGCTCCCAAGATTGAAAATTATCCAGGATTTAGTAGTATCAATGGTCTTGAATTAACAGAAAAAATGAGGGAGCAAGCTGAAAATTGGGGAGCTACTTTTTTTTATAATGAAGTCTCAGCAATCAATCCAAAGGAAATGACTATAACTACTTATGAAGGAGACACAAAAGCCAAAGCGATTATAATTGCGACTGGTTCAAAACATCTAACACTTGGATTACCTAATGAGTTTGAATTAGTAGGTAATGGAATATCTTACTGTGCTACTTGTGATGGCCCTTTATTTCGTGATCAAGAAGTTGCCACGGTTGGTGGTGGTAATGCTGCGGGTCTAGAAGTAATTTATCTCTCAGGTGTAGCAAGAAAAGTTTATCTTATTCATAGACGTCACTGTATGCGAGCAGAAACATGTATTGCAGATGAGGTAGAATCATTAGATAATGTTATACCAATGTATAATAGCACTATTGAAGAAGCTATAACGACGAATGACAAATTAGGAGCATTGAAAATCAAAAACATTGAGACTGGCGAAATTTCTAATATAAGTGTAAATGCTCTCTTCATTGCAATAGGAGTTGAGCCACAGAGTGATTTAGCAAAAAAGGTAGGGATAGAACTTGATAAGGATAATTTTATTAAAGTCAATAAAAACCAAGAAACTAACTTTTCTGGTATATATGCCGCAGGAGATGTAACAGGTGGAATACGTCAGGTAACAACAGCAGTTGGGGAAGCAACAACAGCAGCAATGAATGCGTATCTTTTCATTAAGAAAGGATGGTATGGAGAGGGAGTGACAAAATAAATATAATAAATCCCTCTTTGAAAGATTGTATTGTATGTTACTTAGATATTACACTCTATTATGTAATATCACGATCATAGTGTATTCATTATGGTAGAGTGTAAGTTCTCGGATTTCATTGAAGATTTTTTGATCTCAAAAGAAGTAGAAGAAGGATGTGCGTCATCGACAATTAAAGCGTACAATTATGATCTTGATAAATTTATCAACTTAGTTGGAGATATCGATATGAATTCTCCAATGGTCAGGCAACGAATACGGTTATTTTTAAAAAAAATTAAAGATCTGGGGTATACAAAAAAAGGGATTGGTCGAAAAATAGCTTCCTTACGCTCATATTTCAAATTCTTAACTCTTAACGAGTTTATTGAAAAAAATCCTATGAGTACAATTAGGTCTCCAAAGATAAAATTAGAGGAAAGTTTACCTAAATTTCTTAATATTTCAGATGTTGAGGTTATCTTTAAAAAATTAAAAGATCGAATATTGTTTAATTCAAGAAAGAGTCAACGCTATTACTTAATCGTTAGACTACTGTATTCTACTATGGCCCGAGTAAGTGAATTATGCAACATCAGAATAAAAGATATTGATTTTGAAAAAGGATATATACGTCTACGTGGTAAAGGTAATAAGGAAAGAATTGTTCCTGTTGACCAAAAGACCTTAAAAATTTTTAAGGAATCTCTAAGTAATCGAATATCCTATGATACTGAAGAATATTTATTAGTAAATACAAGAAATCAGATGTTAAGTCCTCGAGTCGTTCAGACAGATATTAAATATATAAAGGAAAGATGTGGGTTTCCAGATTCGAAAATTATTACACCTCATGTGTTTAGACATACCGGAGCTACCCATCTTAGACGTTCAGGAATGGATATAAGCGAGCTACAAGACATTTTGGGTCATTCAAGCCCTAATACTACGCGAATATATGCTAAAAACGATATTACTAAATTAAAGCAATCATATAGCATGATGCATCCATTGAATAATTCTGAGAAATTTTAGAGGATAATATTTGGATTTTTAGAATTAGTTTTATAAAAGAAAGAAAATAATTTCATAAGAATAAGAAACTTTATACTTATGTACCATTATTACTTATACATTACTAATTAAAATCACCGATTTCGATTCGATCTATTATGGACGAGGATGCATTTAGGAAACAATTCATGAAGAAAACAGTTTTTAGACAATTAGGTTCTCTCGATAAAAGTTGGGTTCCAGACAAATTATATTGTCGAGATGATGCGCTGAGTACACTAATAGTCAATTATAGGAGAATTTTAGAGGAAGAAGAACAACCTTCAATTAATTGTCTCATCTTGGGTAAGGGAGGAGTTGGAAAAACTTGTACCGCTCGTTATTTTGGCAAAAATTTTAGAACAGTTGCAATAGAAAAGGATGTAAAGCTTTTTATTGAATATTTTGATTGTATTAATTTCCGCTCCAAAAGTAAGATTATCAGAGAGCTCCTCGCTAAATATACACACGGCTCTGGACGTGGCTACTCGGACGATGAGGCATTAAAATTAATCCTTACCAAATTAATTCGAGATAATGGTTATATGTTATTAATTATTGATGAAGTTCATCTCTTGAAACCAGATGAAGTTTTAGCTTTATTAAATATTGCTGAAACATTTGGTCATCAAAATGCGAAACTTTCAATTTTACTTATCTGTAGAGGTACAGATTGGATGCGGATCGAAAACGAAAGAGTTTTAAGCCGACTTAATGAGAAAATTCCCCTTGAACCTTATGATTTCGAAGAAGCAATGCAAATATTAACATATAGAAGTGATATAGCTTTAAGAGAATATGTAATAGATGAGGAACTTCTAACAATGGTCGCTCAGATTGTAGTTGAAAATCAAAATATGAGACATGGGATTGAAATTATCAGAAAAAGTGGGCTTTATTGTGATAAAGAAGGTTTAGATCAAATTAATGCGGATATCATCAGAGAAGCTTCTGATGACGTTTATCCAACATTTAGAGCGGAAATTATTGACAGTTTAAAAGATCAAGAACTCTTAGCATTGTATGGGATTGTAAGAACGTTGATAAATAATGGCACACCATTTGCATTGGTGGATGATGCATATGAGGAATATCAATCTATCTGTGAAGGTTATTCGGTAGAACCTCATGTAAAAATGAGTTTTAGAAAATATGTTCGCCAACTGAACCAACTGAAAATAATCGCTTCTAAAACTGTAAGAATAGAAGATGCTACACGTGGTAGGCATTTAGAAATAACGTTGTTAGATATTCCTACAGTAAAACTAGCTGAATTATTAGAAGATATTTTCGAAAGGAAGTTTGCTAGTTAATAGAAACTTAGTTTTTGATAAAAATTAGAAAATTATCGAGATTTTTTTACCTTAATATGTTTCTCTTATAATTAGGAAATTGTTAATTGTATATATCCTATTCCTTAATAATCTCTTTCTTTAGACTCCTTGGAGGCAGAAAACCAGTCCAACCATTCTTTACGCCGATCTTTTTTGCGTTGTGACTCATCTACATTGGTGATATTTTCACTCCTTACTTTTTTCCAATCTCTGTCAAGTTCATGCCGTGTTAAGGATAAACCACATGATTGGCAAACCATTTGTTTAATAGCTGATTGGTATTTCATAAAACCCCCACATTCTGGACAGCGTGCCATAGCAAATTTTTCTTTCTTATTTTTTATTGTTTTTTCATACGTGTTATTATAATACAATTATTGAAAATTAAAATAATTATGGTATAATTAATAACACCCAAATTTAATTTCAATGAACAATTTTGAATATAAAATTTTAGAAAAAAAGAATATAAAGTGAGTATATGAGTTCAAATAAATCTAAAGTCTATTTTGGTTCAATTCAGCATGGTAAAGTATGGCCTTTTGCCTCTTTTCCAGTAAAAGTAGATAAAATCACTGAGATATTAATGGAGCAGACACCTATAGAAGAAAAAGATAAAGTAGCAATTAAAATGCATCTTGGATTTAGAGATGGATATCAGACTATTCCTGTTTTCTTTGTTCGTCGTATTGTCGAGGCTATAAAAAGAACTGGGGGTTATCCTTTCATTACGGACAATCCTACAGCAGTTTATAACGCAGTAAAAAGAGGGTATACCCAAGAAACATGTGGATGTCCAATCATCCCAATAGCAGGAGTAAAGGATGGATATACTACTCCCGTAGAAATCAACTTTAAAGGTTTTGATACACTTGATCTTGGTGGGGTGTTAAAGGATGCTGATGTTTTGATTGATTTATCTCATGCTAAGGGACATGGAGCATGTGGTTATGGCGGTGCTATCAAAAATCTCGCACTAGGTGGTTACTCAGGACCAACTCGATGGATAAAGATACATGGGGTATCTCATATCGATAAGTATTGGGATAGTGTAAAGGGATCTCCTGAGCATGCAAGGAAACTCGTTGAAGCATGTCCCTATGGAGCTCTTCGTTATGATGAAGCGAAAGATAATCTAATAAGGAATTATCATGATTGTCACCAATGTTTTACTTGTTTAGAAATAGATCAAGATATAGGGGCATTAAAGCTTCCTCGAGAAAGTTATACAGCTTTTCAGGAAATGATGGCTATTTCATCAAGTAAAGTACTCGAAACATTTGATAGTTCTAAAGTGTTCTACCTCAATTTCTTGTTAAATATTACCACATACTGTGATTGTTTAGGCACTGCTCAACCTTCCATAGTTAATGATATTGGAATAGTAGGATCGAAAGATATTGTTGCTATCGAAACTGCAACACTCGATCTCATAAAAAAAGAGGGATTAATTGAGAAAAACATACCTCCATTTTTAAAACATGTTAATCTTGATCCTAATGAAGATTTGCATCCTTTCACAAGACTTCATGGACCTTATAAAGATCCATATGAATCTGTTAGGTTTGTTGAGAAATTAGGTAAAGGAACATCCCGGTATGAATTAGTTGAAATATTATCTCCAGAAGAGACAGCTAATATGAAGACACCAGAAAAAGCATTTGAAAGAGGAGAACCAACCTTTATGTAGGTGTAAAAATCAAATAATAAAAACTCTTTTTTTTCAATTTTTCAGGATGAAACAGTTAGGTTTGAGAAAACCATGTACGGAAAAAGTGAGTTTGCTGAAAATTCAGTTTCTTTTGAAATAAATTCACAATTTTTTACCATTTCCAAGATATTACCACTAACATTTCCACCTTTAATTGGATTTTTATATTCCCCATTTTTTACATAATACCCATTTCTTATTTCAGCACCAAAGAATCCTGACATTTCTTCTGGATTAAGCCATGAAAACTTTTCTATGAAATATCCTTCTTGAATATTAGATATTATTTCTTCTAAGGAAATATCTCCAGGTAAAACTTGAAAATTACTAATCCCATTAACAACTGAACCACTATTATTTCTCATACCGTTTCCCGTCGAACCTAAGTTTTCTAAAATTCCATATTTTTGATCATAGAGGCGTTTTTGGAAAACTCCATTCTTTATAATTTCGGTTTTTTGATGTGGATTACCCTCGCCATCCCAGGAATTAGAACTTAACCCTCCCTCAAGTAAACCATTATCTACAACTGAAATTTTCTCAGCTGCTACATTATCATTTATTTTGTAAGCAGAGATTTTTTCATTGAAGGCTTTACCTAAAGAGTGAAAGCCAATGACGGGAATTAAGGCTCTTCTGAGAACATGTGGAGGAAATATAACAACTACTTTCTGGTTTGGTTTGGGTGGTTCAGCAATTAAAGTATCTTTAGCTATCTTTGCCCATTTTTCAACTCTCTTCTCAAAATTCAAATGCTCTTTTTCCTTAACATATTCTGTTGTCCAGTACTCTGATAATTTTCCGTTGAAATCTCTTCAAAAGTAGTAAAGATCTCTTCAAACGATTTTTCGGTCATATTTTTTCAAGTCAATGCTACAGTTTTATTGACATCTAGTTCCTAATTAGATTTAGTTAAATCATCTTCCATTATTGTTCCTAATTATTCGATATCTAAAATTTCTTTAATTAAATTCTTTTTTTCTTGTAAATCTGCTTGGCGTGAAATCATAATTCTCTGCGTCATAGGGCTTCCTGCACCGTGCATGGATTCCGTCCGATAGCTTACCGAAGCAACTCCCATCGTCAAATTTTCAATGAAACGCAGAACTTTATATCGATCATCAGGTCCAATTCCTTCACATGTGGAAAGATATTTGCTTATTAAGGGACCAATTTCCTCAGACTTGAAATCTGATTCAGAAGGAAGTGTACAGATTAATCCCCCAGCGAGATCTTCAGCTAATCTCCCTATTTCATAGGGAAATCGAGTAACATTTTGTTTACATACATTTGCCAGTAACATATCCATTTCATAATTCCCAGCTTCTCTTTGAAAACCTAAAGAACTACATGCAATCCCACAGCTATACAGGGTTTCATTTAGATGCACCATCTCAACAAGTTTATCTCGAATGTGAGAAGCTTTTTCAGTTCCGTTATATTCTGATATTAAAGCTGCCGCCCCGATAAGCACATCTCCAACTCCAACTTTACACCCGCCATATGATTGTCGATGAAAACCAGCAAATCTATTAACTAATTCTCCTGAAAATTCAATTTCACCCTTCATAAAGATTTGATCTTTTGGAACAAACACATTATCAAAGATTACAAATATCTCTTGACCTCCATATTTAAAGTTACCAATATCTAATTTTCCTTTTTCCATTTTTCTAGTATCGCATGATTGCCTTCCATATACTAAAGTGATTCCTTTAGCATTAGTATCTATTCCGAAACTAACAGCGTATTCTTCTTCTCCAGGACGTATAGAAAGAGTAGGCATAATAATGGCTCTATGAGAGTTTAAAAATCCAGTTTGATGAACTTTTGCGCCTCGAACGACAATACCATCATCGTTCTCTTCCACAATATGCAAATATGCATCTAGATCTGATTGTTGATTTGGTCTTTTACTTCGATCTCCTTTTGTATCTGTCATAGCTCCATCAACCATTAAATCTTGATTTTGTACTTCAATCCAATAATTTTTGAATCGTTTATGATAATCTGTTCCATATTTTTCATCCATTTCATAGGTTACACTGTATAATGCGTTCCCAGTGTCAAAGCCAACACATCTCTGAAAACAACACGCAGTTTTTTGCCCAAGTAATCTTTGCATTTGTACTTTTCTGATTAAATCATCGATAGATTGATGGATATGAGTAAATCGATTTATTGTTTCACCTGTCAAATGGGAAGTTGCTGTCATGAGATCTTTATATTCATCTATTTGCGCCAATTCATAGATTTTCATTACAGTATTAATTGAAGGCTTAATAATTGGGTGATTCCAGAACTCTTCCACCCTTTCGCCAAACATATACAAATTTACAGGTCTTTTAATACTTTCCAAATATTCTTCTGGTGTTTTTAATGGCATAATTATTATTTGTTCTAAATATATCTAGTTAGATTAAAAACTGATAATTTAGTATTATAAAAATCTAAGTTTTTAATATTTAATTATAATGAAGCATAACTTAGTAGAGGAATCTTTAGTTATAAATGAACTATTCTTCTTGTAGTGATTCTTCCTCATTGCTTTTTTTGAGGCTAGCAGTTTGAGAATATCCTTGAGATTGTTCTTCTAAATAGCTTATTCTTTTTTCTAATATAGTCATTGTCTCTATAATATTATTCATTATTTTATTTGTCTCTCTAATTTCAAAGTGGAGATCCCCAAATTGATTCAGAATAAATGTCATAACCTTAGATTCCTTAACTGGTTCGATTAACCAATTGATTATATTTTGTAGAAATTTTTGATTGTCTAAAGAATTTGAACCAATGTTTGAATCAGAGGTAAAAATATCAATGTCTCCAATCGCTATAACTTTGCCTTGTCCAAATTCAGAATATGCGGCGATAATTTGCTTTTCTTCTTCACCATCTTTTATCCATTGCTCAGTGGAACTATCAAATACTTCTGGCCAAGCATCTTCAGTTGATTGCAACAATAGTTTAGCATCTTTACTCAAGAAAAGTGAACATGATCCTCCTATTTTCATCTCCCTAATGTGTTTTGTTAATTGATGCTTTAAAAAATTTTGGATGTGTAAAATACTAGTGCAATTTTGATTAGCCTTGTTTACTTCTTTAATAAGATTTTTTTCGAATTTAATACCAAATTTTCCAGAAATATCATTTATATTGGTTTTTTGAAGGTAGTCAGAGCCATATTCACTCAATAATAACAGTCCTCCTCCAGATCTGACATAATCCACAATAATTTTAACCTCTGGGGTTGAAAAGAAATCATCAATAGGATTTCCAATAACTAAAAGATCCACACCTCTTACCATTTCTTTTGTAAGATGTTCACTTTCATTTTTTTTAATGTTTATATCTAATCTCCTTAATAGATTTGAAAATTCAGAGAATTCTTTGTCTTCAATATTCAACATTTCATTATGAGCGACATCAAATAAAATCGTTTTTTTCAGCATCTTTTCGGCGTCTTTAAAGAAATAATCTCTCTAAAGGGGGGGATTTGTTAATTATTAATAGTATATTAAAATAAGATTATGTCTCTAATGAAAATTCAAATATAAAAATCATTACATATCTGTTTCTCCATACCAAAAATTTTTTAAACTGTTTATAATACTCTTTTTTGGATTAGATTAAGTGATACAATTATAAAAAAATGTCAAATGGAAAATGATTTATGAGTGATAATATCGCCGTAATCGGATTATCATGGGGCGACGAGGGAAAAGGTAAATTTGTTGATTATTTAGCGCAGAAAGCAGATATTGTTGTTAGATATAACGGTGGAAATAATGCGGGTCATACAATTGAGGCTAATGGAATTAAATATAAATTCAAGCTCATCCCCAGTGGAGCTCCATTAGAAAAGGAATGTGTTATAGCGAATGGTTGTGTTGTAGATCCAAAGGTATTACTCGAAGAAATAGATAATTTGAAAAAACTTGGTAAAAAAGTAAATCTAAAATTAAGTTCAACAGCACATGTAATCTTCCCGTTCCATCGGATTTTAGACGGCTTAGAAGAAGAGTCAAAAGGTAAGTACAGTGCAGGTACAACTAAAAGAGGTATTGGTCCTACATATTCTGATAAAGCTGCTCGTTGGGGTTTAAGGATTTTTGATTTAATAAATCCTGAAATATTAAAACCTAAATTAGAGAAACTATATCATGTTAAAAAGCATTTAATCCGAGTGTATGATCCAACCTGGGATGCTAACATAGATTCTATCTTTGAAGAATATAAGCGCTACGGTGAAGAATTAAAACCTTATGTGATTGATACTGCATATTATTTAAATAAGGTACTTGATTCTGGGAAGAAAGTTGTTTTTGAAGCCGCCCAGGGTAATTTACTCGGTATCGACCATGGTTGTTACCCTTTTGGCACTTCATCAAATCCTAATGCTCTTGGAATTTCTGCTGGTACAGGAATTCCTCCAAAAAAGATTGGTAAAGTAATTGGAATCGTAAAAGCATATACGTCAAGAGTAGGTAACGGATTCTTCCCTACAGAATTGTTTAATGAAATAAGCAAGAAAATTAGGAAGCAGGGAAATGAGTATGGGACAGTTACAGGAAGACCTCGAAGAGTTGGGTGGATAGATCTTTTTAACATTAAATATGGGATAATGATTAATGGAATAGACAAAATTGTCATTACTCTTTTGGATGCATTAGAAGGAATAAATCCAATAAAAATGTGTACTGCATATGAATTAGATGGAGAAGTTCTCGAAAGCTGGCCAATCCAACATGAAATAATTGAAAGATGTAAGCCAATTTATAGAACTTTCGAAGGATGGGAAGAAATAACACGAGATAAGTGGCTAGAAATCGCTCTGAGAGGTTATAATTCCTTACCAGACACAATGAAAGTGTATATTCAAGCGATTAAAGATGAACTACAAACAGATATAGCTATGATTTCGATTGGTCCTGATAGAACTGAAACTATAGTTTTAGATGAAAATATCTTTTAAGTAATGATTTTTTATTTTTTTTATTTTTTTCTGATGAAAGAAGTATTAAAAATTGGGATTTTCAATTTTTAATTCAAATTGCTTACCGCAATAAAAACAAAAAGCGATTCCTCTTGAGGTTAGAAG